>DATCUL010000231.1:0-11307 GCA_036567405.1 Methyloversatilis sp.
GGTTCGCCTCGAGCTGCGCGGCGGCGTCGCGACGCAGACCGTTCAGTACCGAGGCGGGCAGAAACCAGGCTTCCTGCAGATCGAGCCCGATCTCGCCCGGCTCGAACATCGTATTGCCCAGTTTCGCCAGGTTGTCGCGCATGCCGCTCAGCGCGCGACCGGCATCGCGCGCCGGCTGACGGTCCAGCGCCAGCTCGACGCGGGCACTCACGCCGTCCTCGTCGGTCATGGTCAGCGCGAGCCCGGTCGCGGTTTCGGTCAGCACGATGTCGGTCCGCACGCGGCGCTCGCTCGACTTCTTCTCCAGCGCCCGTTCGAACGCCTGGTCACGGTTGCGGTACAGCACGGTACCCGGACGCAGGTCGTCCGGCATCTCGTTCGGATGCAGGCTACGCCCCTGCACCGTGTTGATGCGCACACCCTGCAGCTCGCGATGGCTGTCGTAGTAGCTCAGGCCGTCACCGTTGTGGATGTCGACCACGGCGTCGACCTCGACATGGTCGGCGGCGACGCGCACCACGGTTGCCGCTTCCTCGCCAACGAAGCTCGGCGATTCGAATGCTTCGATGCCGTGCTGGCGGCCATGGGTGAAATAGTCGGTGGCACCTCGGTTGAACGACTTTTCCGGCTGCGGCGTGAAGAAGAAGGTGCAGCGACCGCTGGATGCGCGCCGGTACGCCGGCTGCTCCTCGAGAATGCCGTCGAGCAGCGTACGGTAGTGGGCCGTGATGTTCTTGACGTAGCCGAGGTCCTTCAGCCGCCCCTCGATCTTGAACGAACTGACGCCGGCGTCGATCAGCGCCCGCAGATTCGCGCTCTGGTCGTTGTCCTTCATCGACAGCAGATGCTTGTCGTGCGCCACCACCCGGCCCTGAGCGTCGGTCAGCGAATACGGCAGGCGGCAGGCCTGTGAGCACTCACCGCGGTTGGCGCTGCGTCCGGTGTGGGCGTGACTGATGAAGCACTGGCCGCTGAATGCCACGCACAGCGCGCCATGCACGAAGTACTCCAGCGTGCACGAGGTGTTCGCCGCGACCACGCGGATCTGTTCCAGCGACATTTCCCGCGCCAGCACGATCTGCGCAAATCCCACGTCCTGCAGGAAACGGGCCTTGGCGGCGTCGCGGATGTCGGTCTGCGTGCTGGCGTGCAGCTGTATCGGCGGCAGGTCCATCTCGAGCAGCCCCATGTCCTGCACGATCAGCGCGTCGACGCCGGCGTCGTACAGCTGAACGATGGTGCGCCGTGCCGGTTCCAACTCGTCGTCGCGCAGGATGGTGTTGAAGGCGACGAACACCTTGGCGTGATAACGGTGCGCATGCGAGACAAGCCGAGCGATGTCGGCCACCTCGTTGTCCGCCCCCTTGCGCGCGCCGAAGGACGGGCCGCCGATGTAGACGGCGTCGGCACCATGATTGATGGCTTCGATGCCGAAATCGGCGTTCTTCGCCGGCGCGAGCAGTTCGAGGGTGTGGCGGTCGTGGGTCATCGGTAGGCAGTGCATCTGGCCGAAGCCATGAAGCCGCGATTATCCGCGAGCGCGCTGCAAATGAAAAACCGGCCGAAGCCGGTTGTCTTCACGCAGCAGTCCGGCAGTCAGATCCGGCGCCGCAATACGCCACCGATCAGCAGCATGCCGCCCAGCATCATGGCCCAGCCGCCGGGCTCGGGCACCGCGGACGGAATGGTCGCCTGCAGACTGGCTACGTCCCAGCCGATGTCATCGAGTGCCGCCCAGTCGAGATTGGTCATGAACTTGCGGGAACCGCTGCTGATGAACGGCGACAGCAGCGTCTGCTGCGCGACGCCGTTTGCCTGTCCGATCACGCTGGTCGAGAAATGGGCATCCGTTCCGTCGTTCTGCAGTGCCAGCGGCAGGCCACCGTTGAGCTGTGAGGCTTTGGCCCCGGTGAAGCTGTGGCCGCTGACCAGAGAAGTCCAGCTGTCGGCGGTGCCAATGCCGAAAACGTGCGCGGTTTCATGCATCGCCACGGTGAAGAAGTCGTATTTGCCGGCAAAGCTTTCGAGCGTGCGCACGTCGCTGTCGACGTACCAGGACATGGTCGAACTGAAGGTGATCGATCCGCCCCAGGGTCCGAAATCGGTCGGTACTGCCAGCAAGGCGCCGGTTTCGCCTCGCGACACCGCATTGCGGATGAAGGCGGTGGAACCACTGACCGATTCAAAACCGGGACCACCGACACCCAGCGTCTGTGTGCCGAATGCCGTCGAACCGACGAATATGCGCACAGTGTCGGACGGTACGCTGAAATTGCTGATCGTGACCACGCTGTTGAGCGGATCGCGCGGATCGAACAGCTTCGCGTCGAAAACATTGCTGCCCGACGGCGTGATCGCGCTGAGCGTATCGGTCAGGTTCTGGCCGAAAACCTGGGCCACCTGATTGAGCACGGCGCGCTTGTCGCTGGAAAAGAAGCCGGTGTTGTCGTAGCTGTAGTCGAACACCACGTTTACGGCGCCAGCCGGCGACGCGATCGCGGCAAGAAGAAGGGCACCCAGACTGATCCGCAGTTTCATCGAAAGACTCCAGTTTTGCGTTGCGTCATGGCGACGCACTTTCCAAGGGCACACAGTATTCATGACTGCACGGTTGGCAAGCAACTTCGGACAACGACCGTGTAGCCTGCCCTGCCGGACGCCATCGAAGCGGTTTTATGTGACATTTGGTGCCCCGACGCGACGAGCGGTCAAGTCTGACAGCATGCAGCCGAAACTATGCCAACCGCTCGGACAGTGCCGACGGACCGGTAGCCGCTGGCCCGAAAAGGCGTTGCCCGACACAGGAACACTGCGATGGAAAACCAGCAGGGCAGTTGCGCGGGTGTGCCCGCCAGCCCACCCGACGACAATCCGGACACGCCGACCGCGCAACTGCCGCCCGGGCGGCGGCAAGCCGCTGCCGGTCGCCTGCTGCTCGGTACGGACACGAATCAGCGCCTGCGGATCAGTCGCGCGCTGACATCGATGCTCGTGTTCGTCGTCTGCATCGGATTGGCCGAATACGCCATGCGGTTCGGCATGGCCAGCACGTCCGCCATCCGTCTGCTGCAGGCCGGAACAGCGGTGTGGATGATCGTCGTCTATGCGGCGCTACGCAGCGGCTGGAACCTGCGGCTTGCCGACCCGGCCATGACGCTGCCCCAGATCATGGGTGCGGAAGCATGGGTCACCGTCTCCTACCTGATGTTTGCACCGGTGCGCGGTGCGCTGCTGATGCTGCTGTCGCTGACGCTGGTGTTCGGCATCTTCAACCTCGATGCCCGCGGCCGCCGCATCTGCAACAGCTTCGCCCTGGGCGCAATCGGACTCGGCATGGCAACCATGGCGACGCTGTACCCGGACAGCTTCCCGCCGCACATCGAGCTCATCCATTTCGTGCTGGTCGCGACCATCCTGCCCGTGGTGTCGATGCTCGGCGCACAGCTCGGCAACATCCGGCAGCGACTTCGCCTGCAGCGCAACGAGCTGGAACAGGCGCTCGAGCGCATCCGGGAGCTGGCCACGCGCGATGACCTGACCGGCCTGTACAACCGGCGCTACATGCAGGAAAGATTGATGCAGCAGATCAACGGGGAGCAACGGTCCGGAGGCCGCTTCAGCCTCTGTCTGGCCGACCTGGATCATTTCAAGCGCATCAACGACACCCATGGTCACGGCGTCGGTGATCTGGTGCTGCGGCAATTCGCCGACATCGCCCGGACCTGCCTGCGCGAATCCGACACGCTGGCACGCTGGGGGGGCGAGGAGTTTCTGGTCCTGCTGCCGGACACCGGCGCCGGACAGGCTACACAGAGCATGGAGCGCCTGCGCGCGGCAGTCGCCGGGAGCGCACTGCACGGGATGCCCGGCGTGAAAGTCACGTTCTCGGCCGGCGTGATCGAGTACCGGTCCGGCGAAACCGCCGAACAGGCGGTGGAACGCGCCGACCGGGCGCTCTATCGCGCCAAGGCCGAAGGACGCAACCGCATCGTCGCCGACTGACGCCGGCGACACCTCGCCCCCGTTCCTAGCGCGCGATCGGCTTGTAGCGGATGCGCTTCGGCTTGGCGCCCTCCTCACCCAGACGCTTCTTCTTGTCGGCTTCGTATTCCTGGTAGTTGCCATTGAAGAAGGTCCATTGCGAATCGCCTTCCGCCGCCAGGATGTGCGTGGCGATACGGTCAAGGAACCAGCGGTCGTGCGAGGTCACCAGCACGCAGCCGGCGAATTCGAGCAGCGCGTCTTCCAGCGCGCGCAGCGTTTCGACGTCCAGATCGTTCGACGGCTCGTCGAGCAGCAGCACATTGCCGCCCGAAATCAGCGTCTTGGCCAGATGCAGCCGGCCGCGTTCGCCGCCCGACAGGTTGCCGACGATCTTCTGCTGGTCACCACCCTTGAAGTTGAAACGACCGATGTAGGCACGACTCGGTATCTCGAAACGGCCGACAGTCAGGATGTCGGCGCCCTCGGCAATCACGTCGAACACCGATTTCGTGCCATCCAGCCCCTCGCGGCTCTGGTCGACCGCCGCGATCTTGACCGTCGGTCCGACCACGATTTCACCCGAATCCGGCTTGTCCTTGCCCTGGATCATCCGGAACAGTGTCGACTTGCCGGCGCCGTTCGGGCCGATCACGCCGACGATGGCGCCCGGCGGAATGCTGAAACTCAGGTTGTCGATCAGCAACCGGTCGCCGAAGCCCTTCGAGACGTTGTGGAACTCGATCACCTTGTCGCCCAGGCGCTCGCCCGGCGGGATGAAGATTTCGTGCGTCTCGTTGCGCTTCTGGTATTCGACGCTGGACAGTTCCTCGAAGCGGCTCAGGCGCGCCTTGGACTTGGCCTGGCGTGCCTTCGGGTTCTGGCGCACCCATTCCAGTTCGGTCGCCAGCGCCTTCTGGCGCGCCGATTCCTGCGACTCCTCGGTCTTCAGGCGCGCACCCTTCTGGTCCAGCCAGCTCGAGTAGTTGCCCTTCCACGGAATGCCATGGCCGCGGTCCAGTTCCAGTATCCATTCGGCCGCGTTGTCGAGGAAGTAGCGGTCGTGGGTCACTGCCACCACGGTACCGGGGAAGCGCACCAGGAACTGTTCGAGCCACTCGACCGATTCCGCGTCGAGGTGGTTGGTCGGTTCGTCGAGCAGCAGCATGTCCGGCTTGGACAGCAACAGCTTGCACAGCGCCACGCGGCGCTTCTCGCCGCCCGACAGCGGGCCGATCTTTGCGTCCCATGGCGGCAGGCGCAGCGCGTCGGCGGCGATCTCCATCTGGGTTTCGACGTCCGATCCGGCAGCGGCGAGCACCGCTTCGTACTTCGCCTGCTCTTCGGCCAGTTTGTCGAAATCGGCGTCGGGTTCGGCGTAGGCGGCATAGATCGCATCGAGCTTGCTGCGCGCCTCGATGATTTCACCCAGGCCGGATTCGACTTCTTCCTTGACCGTCTTGTCGGCATCGAGCGCAGGCTCCTGCGGCAGGTAACCGATGCGGATGCCCGCCAGATGCTGCACCTCGCCTTCGAACTCATGATCCGCACCCGCCATGATGCGCAGCACGGTCGACTTGCCCGAACCATTCAGGCCGAGCAGGCCGATCTTGGCGCCAGGGAAGAAGGACAGCGAGATGTCCTTGATGATCTGGCGTTTCGGCGGAACAACCTTGCTCACGTGGAGCATCGACATTACGTATTGGGCCATTTTCTGCTGCGGGCGTGACTGAAGAAGGCCGAAGTATGCCGCAAGCCGCCGGGTGCCGGACCCGCCGGCTGCGGCGACTGGTCAAGCCGCGCGACCTGCTCGCCGATACTCATGGATACGGGCGGGAAAACGTGTTGTTTCGTTGACACTGTTTCGCCCGATTGCAGCGGCAGCGGATACGATGGCGTCGCTGGGCCACACAGCCAGGTGGCCACCCGGTGCACAACTCGAAAAACAGGTATTTCCATGGCGGAAACGAGTCCGGTGGCGGCATCCCGAAACGCGCCTGAAAGAACGACCTGGTTGGTCGCGCTGCCCATCCTGCTGGCAGTTCTCGGGGCCATCGGCGCGTTGCTCATGGTCTGGCACGAAATCGGCCAGCGCCATCGCGAACGCATCGAGGAGCATCTGGTGTTCGAGGCGCGCGAAATCACGGAACACATCGACCAGCGCATGGGTGCCTACGTCCAGGTCCTGCGCGGGGCCCGTGCCATGTTCGATGCGTCGGACGATGTCACCGCCGACGACTGGAGGGCCTACGTCGAAGGGCTGGAGTTGTCGCGGGACTTTGCGGGCATCCAGGGCGTGGGATTCGTGCGCTACGTCCGGGCCGGCGAACTGGCGGAGCACCTCCGCGCGATGCGCGCCGCCGGCCATCCTGACTACACGATCCGGCCGCCCGGCGAGCGCGCCGAATACAGCAGCGTGATCTACCTCGAACCCTCCACGTGGCGGAACCAGCGCGCCTTCGGCTTCGACGGATTGTCCGAACCGGTCAGGCGCGAGGCGATGGACCGCGCCCGGCGCAGCGGCGAGGCCGTGATCAGCGGCAAGGTCATCCTCAAGCAGGAAACCGACCGGGATCAGCAGCCCGGCGTCGTCCTTGTCCTGCCGACCTACCGCCACGGCATGCCGACCGTCACAGAGGAGCAAAGACTCGCGGCACTCGACGGCTGGGTGTTCAGTCCCTTCCGCATGCGCGACCTGATCAGCGGTACGCTGGGCCAGACGCCGGACACCCTGCGCGTGCGCATCTACGACGGCGATGTCGTCGACCCCGACACCCTGCTGTTCGACAGCCACCCCGGCGACAGGAGCCGCCACGATCTGGCAGTGCGTTCGCTCAGCCGCGACATCGACGGCCGCCGGTGGCTGCTGGTGTTCGAACAGCGCCGGGAAACCGACGCCGACGTCAGCCGCTGGCATGCCGAACTGGGCATCGTCGCCACGTTCGGCGCGCTGCTGGTGGCGCTGACCGCCAGCCTTGCCCTGGCCCGGCGCCACGCACGACGCCTGACAAAGCTGGGCGAGTCCCTGACGCGCAGCGAAGCGATGTACTCGACGCTGGTCAATCTGTCGGGCGAAATCATCCTGCTGCTCGATGAACGCGGTTACGTCGAATTCGGCAACCCGCGCCTTTACCGGACTCTCGGAATAGAGCCCGGCAGCCTGAACGGCCGGCCGCTGGAAGCGCTGGCCGACGACGCCGGCGGCCACGCACTGCAGTCGATGTCGTCGGCGCTGCTCTCCGGTGTCACGGTACGCATGGAACTGGCACTCCAGGGCGCCGGTACGCCGGTTTCGGTACTGGCATCCGGCGTGCCCAGACAGGATGCCGACGGCCGTGTGACCGGCGCCATCGTCGTCATGTCCGACATCAGCGAACGCAAGGCCGACGAGGCACGCGTCGCCTGGCTGGCCACACATGACAGCCTGACCGGCCTGCCCAACCGCTCTCTGCTGACCGATCGCCTGAGCCGTGCACTGAGCACGGAACAGCGCTATCAGCGGCGTTTCTGCCTGCTGTTCATCGACCTGGATCACTTCAAGGACATCAACGACCGCATGGGCCATCATGCCGGCGACAGCGTGCTGATCGAAGCCAGCCGCCGCATGCAGTCCTGCCTGCGCGCGGCCGATACGCTGGCGCGGCATGGCGGTGACGAATTCGTGGCCCTGCTGCCCGAGACGACCTCCATCGATGCCGCGCTCGCGGTAGCCGAGAAAATGCGCGCCCGCCTGTGCGAACCTTTCGTCGTGGAGGAAGGCCAGGCACAGATATCCGCCAGTGTCGGCATCGTCATGTGCCCGGACCAGGGCACGGATCTCGAAACCCTGCTGGCGCGGGCCGATGAAGCCATGTATGAGGCAAAGGCGGAAGGACGCAATACCATTGCGGTCTGGCGTTCCCGGCAAAACACACAGGACATCACCCCATGATCGGCTCGATCGGCCTCATCCTCATCGGCGCAGTGCTGCTGGCATCGAATCTGGATCTTTTCTCGCTGCACGACCTGGGTCAGGTGCTCGGCACCTGGTGGCCGGCCGTACTGATCGCCATCGGCGTGGCCGGCATGATCAAGCGGAAGTAGGCGGCGTCACTTGCGGCCGTAGGTGTCCTCGAAGCGCACGATGTCGTCCTCGCCGAGATAGCTGCCCGACTGCACCTCGATCATTTCGAGCGGCAGCTTGCCCGGGTTTTCGAGGCGATGCGTGGTGCCGAGCGGGATATAGGTCGATTCGTTCTCCGACAGCAGCAGCACCTCGTCGCCGCAGGTCACACGCGCCGTACCGCTGACGACTATCCAGTGCTCGGCGCGGTGGTGATGCATCTGCAGCGACAGCGATGCGCCCGGATTGACCACGATGCGCTTGACCTGGAAGCGCGGGCCGGCGTCGATCGAATCGTAATAGCCCCACGGCCGGTAGACCTTGCGATGGTTCTCGGCTTCCGGACGCTTGCGTGACTTCAGTTCGGTCACGATGCGCTTGACGTCCTGCGTGCGGTCCTTCGCGGCGACCATCACCGCGTCGCTGGTTTCCACCACCACCACGTCCTTCAGACCGAGGCAGCTGACCATGCGGGTTTCAGCGAACACCAGACTGTCCGAGGTATCGAGCAGCATCACGTCGCCGCGCGCCACATTGCCACGTTCATCCTTCCCGGCCACCTGCCACAGCGCGTCCCAGGCGCCGACATCGGACCAGCCGGCATCCAGCGGCACGACCACTGCCGGCGCCACGCGCGGATTGCCGCTGGCGAGCGGTTCCATGATCGCGTAGTCGATGGAGTCCGACGGGCACGCCGAAAACGCGGCCTTGTCCACCCGGTAGAAATCGCAATCGGCGGCGCCGGCCGCGTAGGCGGCGCGACAGGCGGCTTCGATGTCCGGACGGAAGCGCTTGAGCAGATCAAGCGCGACACTGGCCTTCATCATGAAGATGCCGGCATTCCACAGGTAGTCGCCACTGTCCAGATAGGCCTGCGCCGTCGCCGCATCGGGCTTTTCGACGAAACGGTCCAGCGTGCGCGCCGGGCCGTTGCCGTCCAGTGGCGCACCGGTCCTGATATAGCCGTAGCCGGTCTCCGGCTTGTCCGGCGTGATGCCGAACGTGACCACGGCGCCGGCCTGAGCCTTCGCCGCTCCCAGGACAACTGCGTCGCGGAAGGCCTCGGTGTCGCGAATCACGTGGTCGGACGGCATCACCAGCAGCACCGGATCGGCATCACCCGCTGCCAGCGCGGCCAGCGCCAGCGCCGGCGCGGTATTGCGGCCAACCGGTTCGAGCAGCAGCGCGGCCGGATGCACGCCGATCTGCCGCAACTGCTCGGCCGTCAGGAAACGGTACTCCTCGTTGCAGATCACCAGCGGCGGCGCAATCGTCAGCCCCTGCGCGCCGGCACGCAATGCGGTGTCCTGCAGCAGTGTCCGCTCGCCATCGAGCGGCAGCAGTTGCTTCGGATAACGTTCGCGCGACAGCGGCCACAGGCGGGTACCGGAACCACCGCAAAGGATGACGGGTTGCAGGATCATGACAGGAACCTGAATCAAGGGGAAAGACGCCGAGTTTACGCGGAGCCCGCGCGCCATTCGCGATAAATCCATTACAGATCGGGCGAGAGCGCCGATTTTTCCTGGCAGCCCCCATCCGGTCGCGGGAGTCAGACTGCGACGCGCTGCCGCTGCGGCAGCCGGATGGTGAACGTCGTGCCCTGCCCCGGCGTGCTGCTGACCATGATGGTTCCGTGGTGGCGGTTCACGATGCTTTGCGTGACCGACAGACCCAGGCCGGTTCCCTTGCCAACCGGCTTGGTGGTGAAGAACGGATCGAAAATGCTCTTCAGCACATCAGGCGTCATGCCGCCCCCCGTGTCGGCGACCTCGATCACGACACTGTCGCCCTCGACCCGGGTGCGCAGCGTGATCGTGCCCCGCCCTTCAATGGCTTGCGCCGCATTCACCAGCAGATTGAGAAATACCTGATTGAGCTGGAAGGGCATGCACTCGATCTGCGGCAGATCGCCATATTCCTTGACCACCTGCGCCTTGTACTTGATCTCGTTCATGACCACGTTCAGCGTGCTGTCGAGGCAGCCGTGCACGCTTGCCCATTGCCAATCGACTTCGCCCACGCGCGAGAAGTCTCGCAGATCGGAGACGATGCGTTTGACCCGCTCCAGACCGTCCCTGCTTTCGAGGACCAGATTGCGAGCGTCCTCTGCGACGAATTCGTAGTCCATGCCTGCCTTGAGTGCGGCGATCTCCGCCTGCGCCTCGGCTGGCATCAGATCGACATGGCGATCGAACGCCTCGATCAGCGCGAGCGTCCCCTCAAGATACTGTTCGAGTGAGCGGAAGTTGGACATCACGAAGCCGACAGGATTATTGATTTCGTGGGCAACGCCCGCCGCCAGCTGACCTATCGCGGCGAGCTTTTCCGACTGGATGAGCTGTTCCTGCGCTTCGGCGAGCCGCTGAATCAGTTTTTGCTGTTCATGGCGTTCGGACTCGAGTGCCTGTACGGTCTCGCCGAGCCGGCGCTGCAGCAGTGCCGCATCGGTCACGTCAAACACGCACACCAGCACCAGCACCACGATGCCCCGGCTGTCCTTGAGCGGTATCAGCCGCGTGTCCTGCTGCATGCACTCGACGCCACCGGTCACCGGCCGGTTGTGCTGGAAGCGGAACAGCCACGGACGCTGTTCCCACGACGTGAACGACGGCACACCGAGCGAGAACACGCGATCGAATTTCTTCTGCAACCAGCCGGTCGGCAGTTCCGGGAACACCTCGAAGATCGAACGGCCCAGCACCTGACGGCGACCACGGCCACTGTGCGACACCATGAACGCATTCCAGCTGCGAATGCAGAGTTCACGATCGACTGCGAACACGCCGACATCGACCATGTCGATCAGGCGCTCGCTGATGATCATTTCCGGTTCGAACCCATCCATCTTGGTACGACACTCCCTGTCTGGCTATCCGTCTCAGAAACGCGCGAGAAATTCGTCGAGTGCGCTGCCGATGACGCGCACGCCCTCCTCCGGCAGCATCATCAGCAGGCTGCATGCAAAGCATTGGCGTTCGAGGCGAAAATTCACCTCGACAATCAGTGCTCCGCTGCCGGGTGGTGCCTGCCTCGTGTGTTCGAATATGCCGGCCGGCGATATATGGCTGGCCAGCACGGAAGGTGCGGAAAACGACACCTTGGCGCCGAGCTGTTCCGCGATGCCGCCCAGGCAGGCGCTGACGATCAGGTTCGACACATCGAGCAGCAGTTCGTCCTTTTCGGCATCACTCAACGCCTCGTCATAGCCCATCAGTCCGGCC
>DATCUL010000232.1:0-4225 GCA_036567405.1 Methyloversatilis sp.
ACCTTGAGCGTTCCGCCGTTGATCGTCGTCCCGCCACTGTAGGTATTGGTGCCGGACAGTTCGAGCACGCCGGCATTGACCACCGTGCCGCCGCTGTGCGACAGCACGCCGCCCAGTTCCAGCGTACCTGCGCCACTCTTGATCAGCGTACCGGTACCCGATACCGCGCCCGAATTGGTCAGCGTGGTGCCGGTATTGGCGTGCACCGTACCGTTGCCGGTCACGGAGATGTCGCGCGCCATGTCGATACTGGCCGTGGTCTGCAGCGTGCCGCCGTCGAGGGTCACGCTGCCACCTGCGGCGCCGAGATTCGCGTCGCCTGACACGCGGACAGTGGCACCCGAACCGATCACGGTACCGCCGCTGTAGGTACTGCTGCCCGACAGCGTCGCGATACCACCGCTGACGTTCAGGCCACCGGTGCCGGCGATGCTGCCGCTGTATGTGCCGCTGGCGTTCGACAGCGTGAGCGTGCGGCTGCCGAGCGCCACATTGCCGCTGCCAACCAGCGTGGCCAGTTCGGCACCGCCGGTAGTACCGGAAATGTCGAAGCTGCCATCGTTGACCATGGTGCTCGATGTTCCGGCCGTACCCGATCCCGTCAGCGCCAGCGTTGCACCGCTGGAAATGCTGGTCGATCCGGTGTAGGTGTTGGCACCGCTCAGTGTCTGTGTGCCGCCGGTCACCTCCAGCCCACCGCTGCCACCGATGACGCCGCCGAAGGTACCGCTGGCGTCGCTCAGTGTCAGGTTGCGCGTGCCCAGATTGACGCTGCCACTGCCGGACAGCGTGCGCACCGTGGCACCAAGGGTCGTACCCGAAATGTCGAAAGTACCATCACTGGTCAGACTGCTGGCCGATGCGATGCTGGTGGCACCGGTCAGCGCCAGCGTCGCCCCGCTGGCCACGGAGACCGCGCCGGTACCGCTGTAGCTGCCGCAAAGATCGAGGCGGCCCGCCGTGACCTGGGTACCACCGCTGTGGCTCAAATCACCGCACAGCCGCAGCGTGCCGGCACCCAGCTTGTCGAGGGCGCCGCTACCGCTGACCGCACCATCGCCAACCAGCGTGGTGTCGGTGGCGGTGTCGATGCTGCCGGTGCCGGTCAGCGTGAAATCGCGCGCCGTGGTGAAACTTGCCGTGGTGTGCAGCGTGCCGTCGTCCAGCGCAACGGCACCGCTGGCCGCCCCGAGTCCGGCGTCGGCAGCAACCTCGACGGTGGCGCCGTTGCGTATCGACGTACCGCCGGCATAGGTATTGTTGCCGCCGAGCACCTGCGTGCCGCCGGTGACAGCCAGTCCGCCATCGCCGCTGACGACGCCGTCAAAACTGCCGCTGGCGTTGGTGAGCGTCAGGGTGTTCGCGCCGAGCACGACGGCGCCGCTGCCGGTCAGCGCACGCACGCTGACGCCGCCCGAAGCCGCCGAAATGCTGAACGTGCCGTCACTGACCACGCCGCTCGACGCACCGATGCCGCCGCTGCCCGAAAGTGCCAGTGTTGCGCCACTGTCGATGGTGGTCGCACCGCTGTATGTGTTCGTACCGGTCAGCGTCTGGCTGCCACCCGAAACGGTCAGACCGCCGGTGCCCGAAATGACACCCCCGACCGTGCCGCTGGCATTGCTCAGCGTCAGCGTCCGGCTGCCCAGCAGGATGTCGCCGCTGCCGGACACGGTCTGCGCCGTCGTGCCCGCTGTGGTGCCCGAAATGTCCAGGGTGCCCGCATTGCTCACGCCGCTGGACGACGCGAGAGAGGTGGTGCCCGTCACCGCGAGCGTGGCACCTGCGGTCACACCGATGGCACCGGTCGACGTATTGTTGCCGCAAAGCTCGAGACGCCCGGCCGACACCGTCGTTCCACCGGTATGGCTCACGCTGCCGCACAGTTGCAGCGTACCGGCGCCGTCCTTGACCAGCGCGCCTGCTCCGCTGACGGCTCCGTTGTCGATCAGCGTCGTGCCGGTCGCGGTATTGAAGGTGCCGGTACCCGCCAGGAGGGTGGCCCGCGCGGTGGTGAAGCTGCCCGTGCTGTTCAGCGTACCGCCGTTCATCGTGATGCCGCCGGCCGCGTTGCCGAGATTGGCATCGGCGGAGACGGCCAGCACGCCGCCGTTGATGGTGGTACCACCCACATAGGTGTTGGTACCCGACAGTGTCAGCGTGCCGGCATTCGCCTTGGTCAGCGCACCGCTGCCGCCGATGACGCCGGAGAACGTGCCCTGCGTGACCGTCAGCGTGTTGCTGCCCAGGCCCACCGCGCCGCTGCCGCCGAGCTGGTTGATCGTCTCGTTGGCACCCAGCGTGAACGTGCCGTTGGCGGTGACATCCGCGCTGCTGCTCAGGCCGCCGTTGCCATCGTTCAGCGTGGCACCGCTGGCGATCGTGATGCTGGTCGAGGCCAGACTGCCGCCGCCGCTCAGCGCCAGCGTGCCGGCATTGATGCTGGTCGCACCGGTGTAGGTGTTCGCGCCGGTCAGCGTGAGCGTGCCGGCATTCGCCTTGGTCAGCGCACCGCTGCCGCCGATGACGCCGGAGAACGTGCCCTGCGTGACCGTCAGCGTGTTGCTGCCCAAGCCCACTGCGCCGCTGCCGCCGAGCTGGTTGATCGTCTCGTTGGCACCCAGCGTGAACGTGCCGTTGGCGGTGACATCCGCACTGCTGCTCAGGCCGCCGTTGCCATCGTTCAGCGTGGCACCGCTGGCGATCGTGATGCTGGTCGAGGCCAGACTGCCGCCACCGCTCAGCGCCAGCGTGCCGGCATTGATGCTGGTCGAGCCGGTGTAGGTATTCGCGCCGGTCAGCGTGAGCGTGCCGGATCCGGTCTTGGTCAGCGCGCCCGGACTGCCGCCGTTGTCACTGATGACACCGCTGAAGGTGGCCGAGAAGGCGCCGGTGTCTATCGTGCCGCCTGTCGCCTTGATCGACAGGTTCTGCGCATAGGTGCCCGAGGCATCGACCAGCAGCGTGCCGCCGTCGAACACCGGATGCACGGTCGAATTGGCCAGTTCGGTCGTGGTGTAGCTGCCCTTCGCCGTGTCGATGTCGGGCGTCGTGACGCCGACCGTGACGACCGATGATCCGGCCGGAACGGAACCGATGTCGACGAACGAGAACTTGAGTACGCCACCGGCACCGAAGAACTCCCCGTTGCCGTTGGGTGTGATCACGACCGACGAGAAGCTGTTGCTGTCGTCGATGGCCGCGACGAAATGATTGTCGTCACCGTCCGTGTCGCCGCGCGCTGCGGAGTCCGTGATGTTGCCGATCAGGTTGGTACTTTGCGCCCCGTCCGGATCGAACACGCTGTAGATCGCCGATCCGGGCGCAGAACTGCCGTCGGGCGTCACGTTGGAGGTGGTACAGCAGGTACCCCAGTCATTCACCGTGATGCCGACCGCGTTGACGAAGAACGGATTGAGGTAGGACGCATCACTGTAGAAGTCCAGCCGGAAACCACCGCCGATGGCGTTCTGCCAACCTGCCGCGCCAGTCGTACCGGTACTGACGCTCCATGTATTCAGGCCATTGACATCGAAGGTAATCGGCGAGCCGCCACGACTTGCCTGAACGTACACCGTCGTGCCACCCGACGTGACCGTGAAATTCGAACCCGAGTTGGCAAAATCGTAGGTGAAGATATTCACCGTCCGACCGGAATTGGTGTTCGCGGTCGTGACGACGCTTTCGAAGTTGGTGACGCCCGAACTGACGACACCGTCGAAGAACACCGCCGGAGTGGCGAGCGCAGGGCCTGCGACAAGCAGTGCCAGTGCGGCGATTGCAGCGCCGGCGCCACGCGATGCGCTGCGGCGCATCGAACGAACCCGTCCGCGTCCGCGTGCCGATTCAGCGACGACCTGCCAGATACCGAAAGCTTGATTCCAGACCACTCTGTAAATCTTGTTCATTAATCTCTCTGTCTATGGGTTCTGCCGTTTTCAGAACAAATCCGCCCGGCGCACGTCATTCCGTACGGGTCCGATACACGCGATCATTTCGGTGACCACATCCCGGGCAACGACCGGTTGAACACGCCCTTGACCGGCAAATGCGGAATCCTTGATCCGTGTCAGGCTTCACGCACACGTATCAATTTTTTGCGAATGCACATGGGAATATGGGCAGCACCGTGACGTGCGCCGCGCTTTATCGACAGAGGACGAAACGCACTTGATAGGCCGGGCAGCGGCTTATCCTTTGTTGTCAGACGTGAAAATTCGTCACA
>DATCUL010000233.1:0-13015 GCA_036567405.1 Methyloversatilis sp.
CGCGACAAGGCGGCGGCCGAGGCCGCCCGCACCGTGCCGCCGCGCGAGCACGGCGGCAACTGCGACATCAAGGACCTGTCGCGCGGCTCGCGCATCTACTTCCCGGTCTATGTGAAGGGCGCCGGCCTGTCGATGGGCGACCTGCACTTCTCGCAGGGCGACGGTGAAATCACCTTCTGCGGCGCCATCGAGATGGCCGGCTGGCTGCACCTGCGGGTCAACATCATCAAAGACGGCATGAAGAAGTACGCGATCAAGAATCCGATCTTCAAGCCCAGCCCGATCGCGCCAAAGTATGACGACTACCTGATTTTCGAAGGCATTTCGGTCGACGAACAGGGCAAGCAGCACTACCTCGACGTGCATGTCGCCTACCGCCAGGCCTGCCTGAACGCCATCGAGTACCTGAAGAAGTTCGGCTACTCCGGTGCCCAGGCCTACTCGATCCTCGGCACCGCACCGGTGCAGGGCCATATCAGCGGCGTGGTCGACATTCCGAACGCCTGCGCCACGCTGTGGCTGCCGACCGACATCTTCGACTTCGACATCATGCCGACCGAAGCCGGTCCGGTGAAGTTCATCGACGGCAGCATCCAGATGCCGCTGTCGCCGGACGTGGTCTGAGGCCGCAGCCATGCCGACCTACGACTATCAGTGCTCGTCGCATGGCGGCTTTACCGCCATGCGCAGCATCGCGCAGCGCGATGCCGCCTGCCTGTGTCCGGAATGCGGCGCGCCGGCGCAGCGGGTACTGGTCACGGCCCCCTCATTCGCCGACATGCCGGGCCAGCTGCGTACCGCCCACGCCACCAACGAACGCAGCCGCCACGAACCGAAACTGGCCAGCCGCACGCACGGCGCCGGCTGTTCGTGCTGCAGCGGCAAACCCGGCCGAACGACCGCAGTCGGTAAAGACGGATCGAAGGCCTTCCCCACCAAACGCCCCTGGATGATCAGTCACTGATCACCGGGTCCCTTGCACCTTGCCACTTGCATCTTGAACCTCAACAACCGGGAGTCCCGCATCATGAAAAACACCACCAAAACCCGTCTGCGCAGCGTGTCGTCCATTCCGCGCCTCGGCGCACTGGCCGTGGCACTGGCCGCCGCCGGCAGCGCCAATGCCGGCGTCACCGTAGCAGGCCCCGGCGACAGCTACCTGACGCTCGGCCTGTGGCTGCGCACGTCCTACACCAACGCGGAAGATGCGGCCCCGAACGGCACCTCGCGCTCGAGCGACTTCAACGTCGATTCGATCCGCATCATCACCAGCGGCAAGATCACCAAGAACATCGGCGCCATGGTGAATTTCGAGCGCAAGTCGGACGAAACCATGCGCCTGCTCGACGTGGTGGCGCAGTTCCAGCTGATGGACGGCCTGAACTTCTGGTTCGGCCGCATGCTTCCGCCGAGTGACCGCGCCAATCTGGCCGGCCCCTACTTCGCCAACGTGTGGGAATACCCGATGGTGTCGCAGTACCCGAACGCCTTCACCGGCCGCGACACGGGCGCGCTGCTCTGGGGCAACATTTTCGACGGCAAGCTGCTGTACGCAGTCGGCGCCTACCAGGGCAAGAACCGCGGCACCGGCCTGTCGAACGACTCGGCGGATCCGCTGTACGCCGGCCGCATCGCCTACAGCTTCCTCGAGCCGGAACTGGGCTACTACGGCACCAACAGCTACTTCGGCGGCAAGGAAGTGTTCACCGTGGGCGCCGCCTACCAGTACCAGAAGAACGGTGTCGGCACCGCAACCAGCAGCGGTGACTACCGCGCATGGAACGTCGACGCGCTGTTCGAGACCAAGCTGGCCAACGGCGGCGTGGTCACCCTCGAGGGCGCCTATTACGACTACGACACGGACGACATCTCCGACACCTCGGCCGGCGTCGTCGCCGCCTGTGCAGCGGTCAATGCCAACAACTGCGGCGGCGCCGTGCAGGGCGACGCGTGGCTGGCAACGGCGGCCTACCTGATCCCGGTCAAGGTCGGCATCGGCCAGTTCCAGCCTTATGTTCGCTATCAGTCCTTCGATCCGGATGGCGGCTCGAAGAGCAAGCAGTGGGACATCGGCCTGAGCTACGTCATGGCCGGCCACAATGCGCGCATCACCGCGGTCTATTCCGACATGGACCCGGGCGCCGGCGTCAGCAACAAGGACAAGTTCATCCTCGGCGTGCAGCTGATGTACTGATGACCTGTGCAGCCGGCGCGCAATGCGCCGGCCGCTCCTCCAAAGGGTGCGCCATGGCGCACCCTTTTTTTCTTTCCGGCACGGCGTATGCCGGCAGTCAGCATTGACTTGGGCGCCCCGTACATTTGACCGGTCGACCGAATGCACCATAACGGGGCACAATCCGCCCCGTCATGCATCCAGCCCCCTGCAGCCAGCGATTGCCGGCCATGGAGGCCGAAAACGAAATCGGGCATCGACCCGAACCAACGAGACCCACCGGAAAACCTTCTCGATGACAACGACAAAAAAAGAAATCCGCGCGCGCGGAACGACTGCCCGTGCCGCACGCAGCACGATTGCCGCAACCCTGGCCTGCCTGCTCGCCGCAGCCGGCAGCGCACAGGCCGGCCCCACCTTCAACGGACCCGGCGACAGCTCACTGACGCTGGGCATGTGGACGAGCGGTGCCTACACCAATACCGAGCAGGCGGGCGGCGTACACCACAGCGACCTGTCGCTGGATTCGTTCCGGATCATCACCGTCGCGCAGATCACGAAGCAGGTGAGCCTGATGACGAATTTCGCGCGTCTGGAGGGCGAGTCGATGCGCCTGCTCGACCTGATGGCGCAGATCGAACTGACCGACGGCGTCAATATCGCGTTCGGCCGCCTGCTGGTACCGGGTGACCGCGCGCAGATGGCGGGCCCCTACTTCGCCAACGTGTGGGAATACCCGATGGTGTCACGCTACCCCAACGCCTACACCGGCCGGGACAACGGCGCCACGCTGTGGGGCAACATACTGGACAAGCGCCTGCTCTACATGGCCGGCGTCTTCCAGGGCAAGAACCGCAGCGCCGGCCTGTCGAACGACTCGTCGCGCGACTATCTGTACGCCGGCCGCATCGCCTGGAGCTTCTTCGAACCGGAAACCGGTTACTTCGGCAATGACGACTACTTCGGCACGAAGGAAATCCTGACCATAGGTGCCGCCTTCCAGACGCAGAACAACGGCGTCGGCCTGGCCGGCGCAAAGGGTGACTTCACCGCCTGGAACATCGACGCGCTGCTGCAGACCCGGCTGTCGACCGGTGGCCATCTGACACTGGAAGCCGCGTATTACGACTACGACACCGACGGCGTCGCTGACGTTGCCCCGAACGACCCGCTGTGTCACCACACGAGCAACTGCGGCGGCGCAACCCAGGGCGACGCCTGGAAGGTGACCGCGGCCTACCTGTTCCCGACGCGCATCGGCATCGGCCAGTTCCAGCCCTATGTGCGCTACCAGGAATTCAATCCGGACACCGGCCCGTCAAACGACCAGTGGGACCTCGGCCTGACCTATGTCATCGCCGGCCACAACACCCGCATCAGCGGCGTCTATTCGAGCATGGGCACCGATGGCGGGCCGTCGCGCGACAAGTTCATCCTCGGCCTGCAATACATGTACTGAGGCTGCGCCGGCATCGGCCGGCATGATCTTCCCGGGGGCACGCCTTGCGCGTGCCCCAGTCGTTTCGCAGGCCATCATTGATTGCATCGGCGTCACGGTCCTGTCATCTGCGCAGGCTTGAATGCCGGCCGTGACCACCTTCGACACAGACGCCCGGCGCGAAGCGCCCACCGCGAGCGCAGACCAACCGGTCGGCGCCCGCACCATTCCGGTCCGCTCCGGATCCGGCGGCCTGAACGCATGAGTGTCGAACCGCAGCGGGTACGCGCGCTCTTCCTGTCCGACATCCATCTGGGCACGCGCGGTTGCCAGGCCGACGCGCTGCTCGATTTCCTGCGTCACTACGAATCCGACTATCTGTACCTGGTGGGCGACATCATCGACTTCTGGGCGATGAGCAGGTCCATCCACTGGACACCGGCCCAGAACACCGTGGTGCAGAAGGTGCTGCGCCGCGCGCGCAAGGGCACCCGCGTCATCTTCGTTCCCGGCAACCATGACGAAGCGCTGCGCGAATACGCAGGCATCGTGTTCGGCGACATCCCGGTGCACCTCGACCATGTGCACGTGGCGGCCGACGGCCGGCGCTACTGGCTGGTGCATGGCGACGACTTCGACCAGGTCACGCGCCACCACCGCTGGGTCGCGCTGATGGGCGACGTGGCCTACAACGCACTGGTGCGCATCAACGCCTGGCTGTCCCGCGTGCGCCGGCGTCTCGGCATCGCCGGCTACTGGTCGCTGGCCGGCTACGCCAAGCGCAAGGTCAAGAGCGCGGTCAGCTTCATCTTCGACTTCGAGGACTCGGTGATGCACGAGGCGCGCACGCGCGGCGTCGATGGCGTCATCTGTGGCCACATCCACGCGGCCGCGCTGCGCGAGGTACAGGGCCTGACCTACATGAACTGCGGCGACTGGGTGGACAGCTGCACCGCCATCGTCGAACACGCCGACGGCCGCTTCGCCGTCGTCGACTGGGGCGAGGAACTGCGCCGGACCGGCCTGCGCATTCCGGAAGCGGCGCCGACAGCATAGGCGCCAACCGACGATCGACTGCCGCATCGCGACCATGGGTCGCTCCCACAAAAGCCGCGACACCCTCCCTGCGGGAGCGAGCCATGCTCGCGATTCCCCGCGTCAATCCGGCGCCTGCCGACGATCCACGCCCGCATCGCACCCAAGATGCGCTCCAGCAAAACGCAGCTGGCGTCGTTCGCGTCGAAATACGCGACGTTCCGTATCCGCCACGCAAGCAGCGTGCATGTAAGCTCCGGCAGAACCTTGTACTTGTGCCGGCTGCCCGCTATCGGCGAAAATCGCCCGCTTTGGCTTCGGCACCGCCTGCGTGTGCCGCGGCAGACCTTCCAGAGCCCACCATGACCGATTCCGCCGCACTGCCGCCCGACGACGAAAACCACATCATCGCGGAGCGGCGCGAGAAACTGCGCCAGTGGCGTGAGAGCGGCACGGCCTATCCGAACGATTTCGAACGCCACCATTACGCCGGCGAACTGACCGCCCAGCACGCGTCGACCACGGGTGAAGCGCTCGAAGCCTCGCCCGAACACGTGCAGCTCGCCGGACGGGTGATGCTCAAGCGGGTGATGGGCAAGGCCAGCTTCGCGACCATCCAGGACATGTCGGGCCGCATCCAGCTCTATGTCACCAACGACGGTGTCGGCGAAGAAGTGCATGGCGCGTTCAAGCACTGGGACCTGGGCGACATCGTCGGCTGCTCGGGCGTGCTTTTCCGCACCCGCTCGGGCGAGCTGACCGTCAAGTGCGACACCATCCGCCTGCTGTCGAAGGCGCTGCGCCCGCTGCCGGAGAAGTTCCACGGTCTGGCCGACCAGGAAACCAAGTACCGCTTCCGCTACCTGGACCTGATCACCAACGAATCGTCGCGCAACACCTTCATCGCGCGCAGCCGCATGATGAGTGCCATCCGCGCCGAAATGACGCGCCAGGGCTTCCTCGAGGTGGAAACGCCGATGATGCACCCGATCCCTGGCGGCGCGGCAGCCAAGCCGTTCAAGACCCACCACAACGCGCTCGACATGGAGCTGTTCCTGCGCATCGCGCCCGAGCTCTACCTGAAGCGGCTGGTGGTCGGCGGTTTCGAGAAGGTGTTCGAGGTCAACCGGAACTTCCGCAACGAAGGCATCAGCCCGCGCCACAACCCGGAATTCACGATGATGGAGTTCTATCAGGCCTACGCCGACTACCGGCAGCTGATGGACTTCACCGAATATCTGCTGCGCCACTGCGCCGAGCAGGCGCTGGGCACCACGAAGTTCATGTACCAGGGCCGCGAGCTCGATCTGGGCCAGCCCTTCCACCGGCTCACCATCGTCGGTGCGATCCGCAAGTACAACCCGCAGTATTCGGAAGCCGATCTGGCCGACGAAGCCTTCGTGAAGAAGGCGATCAACACGCACGGCGAAAGCGTCAAGCCGGGCGGCCTGGGTTCGCTGCAGCTGCAGCTGTTCGAAGCCTGTGCCGAAGCCCAGCTGTGGGAACCGACCTTCATCATCGACTATCCGGCCGAAGTCAGCCCGCTGGCCCGCCGGTCGGACCGCGAACCCGACATCACCGAACGCTTCGAGCTGTTCATCGTCGGCCGCGAGATCGCCAACGGTTTTTCCGAGCTGAACGACCCGGAAGACCAGGCCGCCCGCTTCCATGATCAGGTGAAGGCCAAGGACGCAGGCGACGAGGAAGCGATGTATTTCGACGCCGACTACATCCGCGCGCTGGAGCACGGCCTGCCGCCGACCGGTGGCTGCGGCATCGGCATCGACCGTCTGGTGATGCTGCTGACCGACAGCGCCAACATCCGCGACGTGATCCTGTTCCCGCAGATGCGCCGGGAATGACCGGTTCGCTGTGGGCGCGCAGCGACGCGCCCGGCACAGGAGCCGCCCCGGGCGCCTCCCGGCTGGGCCGTCCTTCGGCAGGTTCCCGGATATCCGGCCACGGCGGGCACTGAACCGGCATGTCCCGCCCGCTGCAACCCATACGGCACGCCACCTACGATTTCGACCATGAAGGCGTGCCGCGGTCGTCGGCCTACGACGACCGCTACCACTCGTGCGAAGGCCCGCTGGCGCAGTCGGCCCACGTCTTCCTCGGCGGCAACGGCCTGCCCGGCCGCTGGGCCGGCCGCGACCGCTTCGTCGTGCTGGAAACCGGCTTCGGCCTCGGTCTGAACTTTCTCGCCACCTGGCGTGCCTGGCGCGACGACCCGGCGCGCTGCGCGCGCCTGTACTTCGTATCGGTCGAGAAACATCCGTTCTCGGCACACGACCTTGCCGCGCTGTACCGGCGCCTGCTGCCGCCGGACATGGCCGATCTGGGCCGGTGCGTCGTCGAACACTGGCCGCTGGCGGTCGGTGGGCTGCACCGCATCGAATTCGACGATGGTCGCGTGGTGCTCACGCTCGCGCTGGGCGACGTGCAGGACGTGCTGCCGCAGCTCGTGCTGCGCGCCAATGCCTTGTATCTCGACGGTTTTTCGCCCACCAAGAACCCTGACATGTGGTCGCCGCGTCTGTTCACACAGCTGAAGCGGCTCAGTGCCGCCGATGTGACGCTGGCGACCTGGACCATCGCGGCGGCCGTACGCAAGGCGCTGAGCGATGCCAGTTTCGTGACCGACAAGCGAGCCGGCCTGCCGCCGAAACGCGACATGCTGGTCGGCCATCTGCACCCCGGCGCCCGCGACGCGGCGCGGCGGCACCGGCCGGAGCTCACGCCACCGAAACAGGTCGTGGTCGTAGGCGCCGGACTGGCCGGCTGCTCGGTTGCCGAGCGTCTGGCGGCGCGCGGCATGGCGGTCACGCTGATCGAACGGCACTCCGGTCCGGCGCAGGAAGCCTCGGGCAACGCTGCCGGCGTGCTGCGGCCGATGATCGCGCGCGATGACAGCGTGGTGGCGCGATTCTCGCGCGCGGCCTTTCTTCACGCCGCCGGCCATCTGCACCGGCTGGCCGCCAAAGGCCTGCCGCTGAAATGGGGGCCGGCCGGCGTCATGCTGATCGCCCACGACGCCGAGCACGAACAGCTTCAGCAGGAAGTATGCGCAACGCACGCACTGCCCGAGGCGCTGGTGCGCTACCTGCCGGGCGCGGAAATGGGGCGCCGGATCGGCTATCCGGTCGCACACGGCGGCTGGTGGTTTCCGCTGGGTGCCTGGGTCAACCCGGCCAGTCTGTGCGAGGCCAGCCTGGAACGTGCCGGCACCGGTGTGACACGCGTGTTTTCGAATGAAGCACTGAAGCTGGAACACGACGGCGCAGGCTGGCGTGTATCCGGATCGCGGCATGTTCTGGCCGAAGCGGATGCGGTGGTGCTGGCCAACGCGGCCGATGCGAACACGCTGTCTCCGCTGCCGCTGCCACTGGTCCGCGTACGCGGCCAAGTGACCCGGCTGCCGCGCACGCTGCTGCCCGATCTGCACATGACCGTGTGCCGGGAGGGCTACATCTGTCCGACGCCCGACGGCGATCTGAATCTGGGCGCCAGCTTCGACATCGGCGACGAAGACCGTTCGGTGCGCCAGGACAGCCACGCCGGCAACCTCGCACGGCTGGAACGGCTGCTGCCAGGTGCCCTCGCCAACACGCCGGACCTGACGACACTGCGCGGCCGGGTCGGCTTCCGCACGGCCACACCCGACCGCATGCCGATGATCGGCGCACAGTCTGCCGGCGGCGCGCTGCACGTGTTCGCCGGGCTGGGCGCCCGCGGCATCGTCTGGGCGCCACTCGGCGCGGAACTGCTGGCCGCGCGGATGTGCGGCGACCCGCTTCCGCTGGAGGCCGACATCGTGCAGGCGGTCTCCGCGAGCCGCTTCCTGCCCGAATGTTAATTTCCTTTACGTCTGCTGCGGGCGCTAAGTAAAACTACTCTTCGATTGAAGTCTGGCACGGAAGCGCCGTTATTCGCGTACGCACCCGGAACTGCGCGGCCCTCGCCCTGCGCCCCCGCCGGCAGGCCCTTTCCGGATATGCCAGACACCAGGAGAGCAGTCGTGAAAATAAACATGCCGGTCACGCAAAAGGAAGTCTTCCTCGAACCCGGGAAGCCCATCGTCACCAAGACCGACCTCAAGGGCATCATCACCTACGCCAACGAGTCCTTCGTTTCCATCAGCGGCTTTTCGCGTGACGAACTGATAGGTGCCAGCCACAACGTCGTGCGCCACCCGGACATGCCGCCGGAAGCATTCCAGGATCTCTGGGACACGGTCAAGGCCGGTCGACCGTGGCGTGGTCTGGTCAAGAATCGCGCCAAGAATGGTGACCACTACTGGGTCGAGGCCTTCGTGACGCCGATGACCGAAAATGGAAAGACGGTCGGCTATCAGTCGGTGCGCAATATTCCGAAACGCGAGGAGGTCGCTGCGGCGGAATCGCTTTACCGGGCGGTACGCGACAAGACCGCCCCGTTGCCGAAAACACAGATCAGCCGGGAAAAGCTGGGCCTGGGCGCCATCGTCTGGCTGACCGCATTGACAAGCGGTGTGCTGGCCATCGCAGGAGCAGCACTGGGCGGAACCACCGGCATCGTTCTGGCGGTGCTGGCAGCACTGATCGGACTCGGCGGAGCCGGGTATCTGAGCAGTGGCGTGGCATCGAAGCTCGATGCGCTGCACCGCACGATCCTGGCACTGGACGAGGGCAAGCTGGCCACCCGCATCGAGGCACCGAACGGCCCGCTGCACGAACTGTACGTCGGCCTGGAAGTCATGCGCATCCACCTGCGTGCGATGTTCGCCGACGTGCTGGTCAGCGCTCGTGAAGTCGACGAGCGCTCGCGCGAGCTCGACGGCGCCATGCAGGCACTGGTCAGCGCCACCGGCTCGCAGGGTGAGAACGTGATGCAGGTTGCCGCTGCCATGGAAGAGATGAGCGTGTCGATCAACGAGGTGTCGAACAACACCGACCGCAGCCTGGAAGCGGTCAAGCGCACCGAGGAATGTGCAAACGACGCCATGAAGACGATGGAAGCCGGCATCGCCAGCAGCCATCGCGTCGTCAGCGTGGTGACCCAGTCACAGGCGCGCATTGCGGAGGTGAATGCATCGGTCGAGAAGATCCGGGAAGTGTCGCAGGTGATCAACGAAATCGCCGAGCAGACCAACATGCTGGCACTCAATGCCGCCATCGAGGCTGCACGCGCCGGCGAACAGGGCCGCGGCTTCGCGGTCGTGGCCGACGAGGTACGCAAGCTGGCCGAGCGCACACGCACCAGCACCAAGGACATTACCGCCGCCGTGAGCGACATCATCGGACTGGCGGGATCGGCCGTCGAAACAATGAGCACCACCGCAGGAGAGGTCAGCCGCTCGACCAGCGAGATCGAAGCCAGCAGTGCCGGACTGCAGGGCATCTGGGACGCCAGCCGCGAAGCCGCCACCTACTCCGAGGAAATCACGATGATGCTGCGTCAGCAGTCGCTGGCCTCGCACGAGGTGGCATCAAGCATGGAGCGGATTTCCGGTTCGGTCGAACAGACCACCGCAAGCGTGTATTCGGTCGGCGCTGCAGCCACCCGCCTGCACTCGACCTCGAGCGAACTGCGCGAACTGGTCAGGCACCTGGAGCAGGCGCTGCACTGAACCGGCGCGTGCATGGCGGTCCCGCCGGCAGCGCCCCCATACCTCGAAGCGGCCGGCTCCGGTGATTGCGGAGCGGCCGCCTTTTCGTCACCCTCCGCCGGCGCCCGTCTGCAGCACCCGTTCGGCCAGTGCATTCGCGCTGTCGAACGCATCCTCGAGTCGCTCGCCCAGACAGCCATCGGACGCGTAGCCGAGCCGATGGGCTCCGTCCCACAGACATTCCCGGCCAAGCGCTTCGATCACGCGCGCATGGCGCCAGCGATGCGCCACCTGATGCACGGGTAGGACCGTCACCTCCAGCGCCGCGGCAAAGGCATCGAACAGCAGCGTTGCGGCCTGCGCGGGCGACAGTTCGACATGGTCGGCAGACCAGTGCGGATCTGCATGAATCACCCAGCACTCGCTGGCGGCATCGCGCTGCGGCTTGCTGCTGTCGCGTGCCGCCCAGCCAAGCACGCCACCCGGCTGGAAGCGCACGCAATCCACAGCATCGAGCCGCACATCGAAGGACAGCATCAGCGCCCAGCAGGGCGCGTAGCGGATGCGCCGCATCGCGTCGGCGAAAGGCAGAGCATCGACGCCGGCACAGGTCTCGAACAGCGCGACGGCCTGCGGTGCGGGAATGGTGACCAGCACCGCGTCGAAGCAGTCCGGCTGACGGCCGGACTCGCTCGTCAGCCACCAGCCGAGCGCATCCGTCCCGATGCCCGAAACGGTCGTTCCGTTGCGGACTTCAGCCCCCCACAACAGGCGGGGTGCCAGCGCATTCATGCCCGGCACGCCCACCCATCGGATGCCGCCGTCTCCGGATGCCGGAGCCGCCTGCGGCCAGGGCGCCACGACGCCCGCCCGCTGCCAGTCGATGAGCGCACTCGCCAGCCCGTCACCGCGGACGCTCATGAACTGCGCACCGTGATCAAAGCGCAGCCGGCCGTCGATCCGGGTCGCCATGCGGCCGCCGGCCGCACGCCCCTTGTCGAAGACATGGACATTGAAACCGCCATCGACCAGCCGGCGCGCCAGCGTACAACCCGCCATGCCGGCGCCGATCACCGCGATGTTGCGCATGTGCACTTCTCCTGTCGTCCGCTGCGGTCTGGTTGTTCAGCCCTCCGGTTCCATGCCCGTACGCCGGACCGGACGACGGCAAGACTGTCGAATTGCATGTCCGGAAACCCTAACACGGCGCTGCTCGCACATGGTCTGTGCTAGGGTGCATTCGAAATACCCGGCACGCACGCAGGATTCGCGGCGGGCCGCGCACCCTGAATGCAACACCGATGCCTCGCCAACTGCTCGCCCATTACCCGCAATCCGGCTCGCGTTACGACGAACTCCTGTCCGCGCCCTGGACGCTGCGCCCGCACTGGCGCAGCCTGTTCGACACGCTGGCGCGTGCGCGCCCCGAGCAGATGCAGGAACGGCTTGCGTCGGTACGCCGGCAGATCCGCGAGAACGGCGTCACCTACAACGTCTATGCCGATCCACGCGGCGTCGAACGGCCGTGGGAACTGGATGTACTGCCGCTGATCATCCCGCCCGACGAATGGCAGCAGATTTCGTCGGCCATCGCGCAGCGCGCCGAACTGCTCAACCGCATCCTGCTCGACGTGTATGGCCCGCAGCAGATGCTGGAAGAAGGTCTGCTGCCGCCGGCGCTGATCTACGGCCACTCCGGGTTCCTGCGCCCGTGTCATGGCATGGCGGTACCGGGCAACACGCATCTGCATCTTTACGCGGCCGATCTTGCGCGCTCGCCCGATGGCCGCTGGTGGGTGCTTGCCGACCGCACGCAGGCACCTTCAGGTGCCGGCTATTCGCTCGAGAACCGTCTGGTCATTTCACGCGTATTCGGCGAGCAGTTCCGCGATCTGCGCGTGGAACACCTGGCCAGCTTCTTCGCCACGCTGCGCGACACGCTGACGCAGAACGCGCCGCAGGGTGACGGACCGCCGCTGACCGTGCTGCTGACCCCGGGACCGTACAACGAAACCTATTTCGAGCACGCCTATCTGGCACGCTACCTCGGCTTCCCGCTGGTCGAAGGCTCGGATCTGCTGGTGCGCGACGGCAAGGTGTGGCTGAAGAACCTGTCTGGCCTGCGCCGCGTACACGCAATCCTGCGCCGCCTCGATGACGACTTCTGCGATCCGCTCGAACTGCGCGCCGATTCCGCCATCGGCGTGCCGGGGCTGGTCGATGCGGCGCGCCAGGGCAATGTGCTGATCGCCAATTCGCTCGGCTCGAACCTGCTCGAATCCGGCGCCCTGCTCGGCTTCCTGCCGCGCCTGTGCGAACGCCTGCTGGGCGAGCCGCTGGCCATGCCGTCGCTGGCCACCTGGTGGTGCGGCGAAGAAGCGGCGCTGGAAGACGTGATCGAAAAGCTCGATCACCTGGTGATCAAACCCGCCTTCCCGCAACTGCGCATCGAGTCCGTGTTCGGCCAGGATCTGGACCGCAAGGAACGCGCCGCGCTGATCGCCCGCATGCGTGCCCGACCGCATCACTACGTCGCGCAGGAACTGGTCGAGCTGTCGCAGGCACCTGTCTGGGATACCCAGCACCCACGCCGGCTGGCTGCCCATGCCGTCGGCCTGCGTGTGTTCGCCTGCGCCTCGCCCGGCGGCTACACGGTAATGCCGGGGGGTCTCACCCGCGTGGCGTCGGAGCACGATGCGCGGGTGATCGCGATGCAGCGCGGCGGCTCGAGCAAGGACACCTGGGTGATGACGCACGGCACCGTCAACACCTTCAGCCTGCT
>DATCUL010000234.1:0-4839 GCA_036567405.1 Methyloversatilis sp.
GCGTCTGTGCGAAGTTGCCCGAACCGACCGAGGAGCAGAAGGCGGCGGCTGCGGAAAAGAAGGCGAAGGCCGACGAAGCGACCAAGAAGGGTAACGAACAGCTCGCCGCTGCACAGGATCAGGTTGCGGCGAAGTACATCGCGCAGATGAAGGCGAAAGGTGTCACCGTGACGCCCACGCCGATTGCGCCGCCGGCGCCTCCCGCTGCCGCCGTACCCGCACCGGCGGCGGCCGTTGCACCGCCGGGCAAGTAGCCGGGCGCGTAGCTACCAAAAAGAAAGGCGCCCTGCGGCGCCTTTCTTTTTGGTTTGCTGTCTCAGCCGCCGAAGCGATAGCGCAGGCCGACCCAGCCGGCACGTGGGGCGCCTGGCGCGTAGAAGGTTTCTCCCTGCCAGTTGCCGGTGTTGGTGTCGAAGGTGTGGTTCGCGCCGACGAAGGGGTTTTCGCCAAGCTGGCCGCCGGTGACATAGCCCCGGTCGAACACGTTGTTGACCCGCGCAAACGCCGACCAACCTGCGCCAAGATCTGCATTGGCGGTGAAATTGGCGACGGTGAAGCCCGATGTCTTGCCGTTGCTGTCGTGCTTGTTGTTTTCGTTGCCGCGTACATAGACGCCGGAATGTGCGACGACGTCGGTGCCCAGCGTCAGCCAGCCGGTGGCACGCCAGTCGATGCCGAACTTGAACGAGTGCACCGCGATGCCCGGAATGCGGTCGCCCGAACTGACACGGATGTTGTCGGCGCCGCAGGAGGCGTCCTGCGCCGAGTTTTCCGGCGACACGATGCACTCGCTCGAGCGGTAGGTCGCATCGATCCAGGTGTAGCCCGCGTTCCACATGAGGCTGCCGTATTCGCCGCCCAGACCGAGTTCGATACCGTTGCGGCGCGTCTTTCCGAAGTTCTTGAAGTAGCCCTGGCCGACCGTGTTGCTGGCGACGAACAGGATGTCGTCGCGATTGATGGCACCGAAGGCAGCGGCATTCCAGCGAATCGGCCCGGTCTTGCCGCGCAGCCCGACTTCGATGCTGCGCGTCACGACCTGATCGAGCCGCGGATCCGACTGCATGGCATTGGGCAGCTTGCAGGGCTGTGCGGGATCGGAACAACCCAGTTCGATCGGGCTGGGTGCGCGGTTGCCCTGCTGGACGTTGGCGTACAGCGTGACGGCGGGCGTCAGCGCATATGTCGCGCCCAGCGCCGGGTTGATCTTGCTGTAGGTGTAGTCGCTGTTCAGCGTGGACGTGGCGTCCAGCGCGTCGGTCGTCTGCACGTTGCTGAGGTTGTAGCGTCCGGACAGCGAAATCGTCGCCTCCGGCAGCGGCTTCCAGGTGCCGGTCGCGAACAGGCTCCAGGTACGCGTGCGTCCGCGCAGCTTCGGGTCGGGATCTTCTTCCGGGCCGGTCGGATTCACCGAGCGGTCCGGATTGAAGTTGCCTTCCTGCTCTGTCTGCTGGAACCGGGTACGGCTGTGGTCGTAGGTCGTTCCGACCGCAAGTTGCCGGTCTTCAAGTATCTGTGCGAGCTGCAGGCTGAAGCCGTAGCCATTCTGGCGCGAGCGTGTACGGTTCAGCACGCCTTCCGGGTCGCCCAGGTTCGTGAATTCGTCATTCACGTCACCATTGAGCGTGCGCACCTTGTTGTGCCGGTAATAGACGGTGCCGGACAGCTTGTAGACGTCATCAAACCAGTAGCCGCCGTTGAGAGACACCATGGTCATCCGGTTTTTCGTGTTGTCCGGCCTAGTGAAGATCGAACGCCTGCGCTGGTCGTAGAAGGATTCGGGCGTGAGTCCGTTGCCTATCAGGTCGCTGTCGGCATGGGTCACCGCCAGATCGAGTTCGTGCGTGGCCGTGCGATGCGAAATCTTGCCGAAGAACTGGTTGACCTCGGACGGTGACGCGTCGCGCCAGCCATCTTCCTTGAAGTGCGTCGCCGTGAAATACCAGCCGAGCTCGCCGTTGTTGCCGCCGTGCTCGGCCGTCACGGAGTGACGACCGAAGCTTCCGGTGTAGGCCTCGATGCCTGTTCCCGCGTCGCGGAAGCCGTCCTTGGTGCGGATCGCCAGCGCACCGCCCAGGGTATTCAGGCCGAACAACGGATTCGAACCGGGGATCAGGTCGATCGACGAGATGGCGCTGCGCGGGATCAGGTCCCAGTTCACGACATCGCCGAATGGCTCGTTGATGCGTACGCCGTCCTGATAAACCGACAGTCCCTGTGGTGTGCCGAGCAGCGGACTGGCGGTGAAACCGCGGTAATTCACGTCGGCCTGGAAGGGATTGCCCTGCAGTTCATTGACGTTGACGCTCTGCAACTGGCTGCCCAGCAGTTCCGGCAGGCCGCCGGAACCGGTGTCGCGCAGCACTTCCCGGCGCACCGACTGTACGTTGGATGGAATTTCGTCCTTCGGGCGGTCGAGGCCGGGAACCGGCGATGTGCCGACGATTTCGACTGCGGGGGCGACGACGGGCTGGGCGTTTGCCGCATTGGCGGCGCCATATACAAGTATGCCTCCCATCATGGCGGCAAGCGGTGTCAGGCGTGCCGTCATGGCGCTGCATCGGGTGTTCACGGGTATTTCCTCCAGGGTGCTTCGTCTTGCGCACTGTTCTGTGTAGTGCGTCGGCCAGGGGCGGTTTTGCCCCGGTGAGGACGATAGCGAACGGGACGGGGGAAATATCGGGAAAAACTCCCGCGGTGTCGTTTACGCCTGATCCGGGCCGATTTGGGTCACTACGCCAAGTCGCAGCGCGAGATGCACCAGTGCGGCCGAAGTGCCGACGCCGAGCTTTTCCTTGATCAGCGCCTGGTAATTGGCGACGGTCTTCTGGCTCAGATTGAGCAGGTTTGCGCACTCGCTGGCTGAGCGTCCCTGCGCAAGCAGACGGAATACCTCGAACTCGCGTGGCGACAGTTCGTTGATGATGGCCCGCTCGGCGTCCGGTGACCGGCGTTCGAACACCTTTCTGACATCGTTGCTCAGGTAGCGCTCACCCCTGGCCACCGCGCGTACCGCCTCCAGCAACACCTCCGGCGCGCTGCGCTTGCTGATGAAGCCGCTGGCACCGCTCTGCAGGGCCTTGTCGACGACGACGGCTTCGTCGTGCACGCTGAATACCAGCAGGCGGGCGGAGGCATCGCGCGCGCGGATGCGGCGGATCAGTTCGATGCCGCTGGACCCGGGGAGCGACAGATCGGTGACCGTTACGTGAGGGGTGTGATCGACGTAAGCGCTGTAGCCCGTATCGGCACTTTCGGCCTCGGCAATCACATGGATATCGCCGCCGGTTTCGAGCAGACGGGCGTACCCCGATCTCACGATAGGGTGGTCATCGACAAGCAGTACGTCAATCATCGCCAAGGCTCCGTGCTGTATCCGGTCTTGGGGCTATTTGACCGGCCGGATGCGGGAAATTGCACCGCACCATCATCCCGCCCAGAGTACTTGGCCCAAAGGAAAGTTCTCCATGCAACATCGATGCACGCTCCTTCATGCCCATCCAGCCCAAGCCGGCGCGGAAAGAGGACGGGTCATGGCCTGTGCCGTCATCCTCTATCGCCACTTCCACATTACCTTCCTGCGTCCCGCAGCAAAGACGTATGCGGACATGGCTGGCGCCTGCGTGCTTCATCACGTTCGACAGCGATTCCTGGACGATGCGATAGACCGCCATGTTGGCATCTTCACCGAGGTCCGAGAGCTTGCCCGACGGGAGGAGCGCGCAACTGACGGTCGAGCGTTCCTCCCAGGATTCGCACAGCGACTGTATGGCGCCAATCAGCCCGAGGCTGTCGAGGGCTGCCGGCCGAAGTTCGTACAGCAGGCCCCGCACTGTCTGATAGAGCTCGTCAGAGGTTTCGGCGATCCTCTCAGCTGCCTCGCGTTCGTTGCTTCCGTCGGCCAGCGCACTTCGAAGAAAGACAGAGTCGATTCTTATGGCGTTGCAGCATTGTCCGAAGTGATCGTGTAGCTCATGAGCGAGCCGTCGCCGCTCAGCGTCCTGCAGTCCGATCAACGCCTGTGCGAGTTCACGGTTGCGGGACGCCAGGCGCTGCAGTGCGTGTTCCGCTGTTATCCGGGAGGCGAGTTCCTGACGGGCCTCCCTCCAGCGAAGAAAGGCAAAAACGGCAAGCGTGGCCAGCAGCACGAGGACGGCTATGAACAGTTCGTCGGCCTGAATGACTTCGTAGCGCGCTAACAACGCGTGAAAGCGCTCGTAGATTTCCGCTCTGGAGCTCAGGATGAAGGTAACTACTGCCGTTGCGACAATCAACCCGACCTCAATGCGATGCGTCTTCCTGTAGTGGATGACTGGATCCTTGCTCATATATATAGGTATGTATATGCATGCGATCGAACAACAGTGTGGAGTACAAGTCGGATCGCTGCCACAGCAAAACCGGCGATGCGGAGGATTGCCTCTGCGTTCTTGCCGGTAGTTTGGCCGCTGGCTGAACCGTCAGAAAGAGAAATGCTGCACCAGCGTTGACACAGGAGCGAAAAGTCTCCATAATCTTTTTCTCTCGAACGCGGGGTGGAGCAGTCTGGCAGCTCGTCGGGCTCATAACCCGAAGGTCACAGGTTCAAATCCTGTCCCCGCAACCACGATGCAAATTGCGGCAGCGAGAAAAAAGATTCAGAAAGTTGTTGCACAGAGCTGAAAACGTGTTAAAGTTTCTCTTCTGTGCTGCAGCAAAAGCAGCGAAGCTCTTTAAAAAGATAAACAGCCGATAGGTGTGGGCGCGATTCAGTTGTAACGGCGCGCAGATGTCGTTTCAGGGAGACCTGGGGTGATTGAAGCGTGCATGACAACGAGATGAAGTGCTCATACGAATCAA
>DATCUL010000235.1:0-1565 GCA_036567405.1 Methyloversatilis sp.
CCTCGCGGAAGCCGTAGCGCAGTTCGATCGCGTAGGTTTCGGCACACAACATCAGCAATTCCACGCGATCGGCTTCCGGCACCACCGGCACATCCTCGATCTTCACGTGCAGGAACAGCACCCGCTCGTGCAGCACCTTGAAATGCTTGAGGTTGTGGAACAGCGCGCTGGGTACGGTTTCCGGATCCGAGGTCAGGTAGATCGCGGTGCCGCTGACGCGCGGCACGTCGGGGGCCGGTCCGCTGATGAAGTCGGTCATCGGGATGTTGATGCGCCTGCGCTCGCGTGCCAGCAAACTGCTGCCGCGCTTCCAGGTCGTCAGCAGCGTGAACAGCGCTGCACCGAGCATCATCGGCAGCCAGCCGCCCGCCATGAACTTGGTCAGATTGGATGCGAAGAACAGCACTTCAACCATCAGGAAGCCGCCGAGCACCACCAGCAGCACGCCTCTCAGCCGGCGGTGCGACATCGAGGTGATGAACAGCATCAGGAGCGTCGTGATGATCATGTCGCCCGACACCGCAATGCCGTAGGCCGCAGCCAGATCGCCCGACGTTTCGAATTCGAGCACCAGCAGCACGACGCCTATCATCATCAACCAGTTGACCGACGGGATATAGACCTGACCGCGCTCGGTGTCCGAGGTGTGCAGCTGGCGCAGGCGCGGCAGATAACCCAGCCGCGACGCCTGCGCGGTGATCGAGAAGGCGCCGGAAATCGTCGCCTGCGACGCGATCACGGTCGCCAGCGTCGCCAGCAGCACCAGCGGCAGCCGCCAGTCGTCGGGCGCGAGCATGAAGAAGGGGTTGCTCACGGTTTCGGACGCACGCAGTACCAGCGCGCCCTGGCCGAAGTAGTTCAGCAGCAGTGCCGGCGACACCACCAGATACCAGGCCATGCGCACCGGACGCCGGCCGAAGTGGCCCATGTCGGCGTACAGCGCCTCACCGCCGGTCAGCGCCAGGAACACGGCACCCAGCAGCAGGAAGGCCTGGCCCGGATGCTCGAGCGCGAACATGATCGCGTACGCCGGGTTGAGCGCGTCCAGCACCACCGGCGTCTGCACGATGCTGCGGATGCCCAGCAGTGCCAGCACGGCAAACCAGACGATGGTCACCGGCCCGAAGAAGCGGCCGACGATGGCCGTGCCGCTGCGCTGCACCGAAAACAGCAGCACGATGATGAAGATGGTGATCGGTTCGATCATGTGCTCTAGCGTCGGCGCCACAACGGCCACGCCCTCGACTGCGGACAGCACCGAAATCGCCGGCGTGATCACCGCGTCGCCGTAGAACATCGCCGCCGCGAACACCCCGGCCGCCGTCACTGCTGCAACGCGGCGACGCACCCCTGCGCGCGCCGAGCGCTGAGCCAGCGAAGCCAGCGCGAGCGAACCACCCTCGCCGTCGTTGTCGAAGCGCAGCACGATGAACACATACTTGAAGGAAATGATCATCGTGACCGCCCAGAACAGCGCGGACAGCGTGGCCAGAACGTTCGCTTCCGACAGCGGCAAGCCGTGAACGCCGGTAAACGCCTCCTTGAAGGCATACAGCGGACTGGTT
>DATCUL010000236.1:0-2439 GCA_036567405.1 Methyloversatilis sp.
GACCTACCACGGCCCCGGTCAGGTGGTGATCTACACGCTGCTCGATCTCAGGCGCGCCGGTCTTGGCGTGCGCGAGACGGTCAACCGCATCGAACAGGCGGTGATCGACCTGCTCGGCGAGCATGGCGTGACGGCCCGGCGACGTGCCGGTGCGCCCGGCGTCTATGTCGGCCCGGCCGACGACGAAGCCAAGATTGCCGCGCTCGGCCTGCGCGTGAAGAACCACTGCTGCTATCACGGCGTGTCGCTGAATGTCGACATGGACCTCGCGCCATTTGCGGCGATCAACCCCTGCGGTTACAGTGGCCTGCGCGTCACGCAGACGCGCGATCTGGGCATCGCACTCCCACCGGAGGCGATCTGCCGGCAACTGACTGACGCGCTACAGCGCGCGCTATATGAATAGGCAAGACACAGCCATGAGCGACACCACCTACGACCCGACTTCCAAGCAGAAGGGATCGCTGAAGACCGCGCGCATCCCGATCAAGGTGGTGCCGGCCGAAACCCTGCGCAAGCCGGACTGGATACGCGTGCGCGCGGCGCGCCACGACAGCCGTTTCGGCGAGATCAAGCAGATCCTGCGCGAACATGATCTGCATACGGTGTGCGAGGAGGCGAGCTGCCCGAACATCGGTGAATGCTTCGGCGGCGGCACCGCCACCTTCATGATCATGGGTGACAAGTGCACGCGCCGCTGCCCGTTCTGCGATGTCGGCCACGGCCGGCCCGATCCGCTCGATGCGGACGAGCCGGAAAAGCTCGGCAAGACCATCGCTGCACTCCGGCTCAACTATGTCGTGATCACCAGCGTCGACCGTGACGACCTGCGCGACGGCGGTGCCCAGCACTTCGTCGACTGCATCCGTGCGGTGCGCGCGCATTCGCCGCGCACCACCATCGAAGTGCTGGTGCCCGACTTCCGCGGCCGGCTCGACATCGCGCTCGGCATTCTGGACGCCGCACCGCCGGACGTCATGAACCACAATCTCGAGACCGTGCCGCGCCTGTACGCACAGGCGCGGCCCGGCTCCGACTACGCGCATTCGCTGCTGCTGCTGAAGAAGTTCCGCGAGCGTCACCCGGAGGTGCCGACCAAGAGCGGGCTGATGCTCGGTCTGGGCGAGACCGACGAGGAAATCCTGCAGGTGCTGCGCGACCTGCGCGCGCACGACGTGCAGATGCTGACGCTGGGCCAGTACCTGCAGCCGTCCGGCGGCCATCTGCCGGTGCTGCGCTACCCGCACCCCGACGTGTTCGCGATGTTCGAGCGCGAAGCCACCGCAATGGGCTTCACCCACGCCGCCTGCGGCCCGATGGTGCGTTCGAGCTACCACGCGGATCGCCAGGCGCACGCCGCCGGTGTGGACATCGAAGGGCACTGACGGTTTTTCCATCTCGCCAACAGGGGGTGATTGACGGATTGCCGTTGTTTGGGTCGTGGATCGCGAGCATGGCTCGCTCCTGCAGAAGCCTTTCTGCCGTCTTTCCCCCAAACCGTGACCTTGCTCCTTGCAGGAGCGAGCCATGCTCGCGACAACGCGGGCTGATCAGCGGTTGTGCCTGCCCGAACGGCGGATCTCCGACCATGGGTCGCTCCCGCGGGCGGTCAGGCGTTCGGGAATGCCTCCGGATGCCGGCACAGCCATTCGGCGTAGCGTTGCTCGTAGTCGGCCCGCTGCTCGCGGTAGACGGTCCATACGCAGCGCTCGCAGCCGGATTCGCAGCATTCGGAATCCAGCGGCATGTCGGGTGCCTTCGGCTGCGGGTCGTCGGCCGGAATGTGGTCGGTCATCTGTGCAGCGGGTTCAGCTTTCCCAGATCACGGGCTGCGAGGCGCGCAGCGAGCGTTCGAACTGCTCGATCAGCGGTACTGCGCGCTGTGCCAGCGACACCGGGATCGGCGTGACCGCGCGGTCGATGTCCGCGTCGTCCGGTTCCGGCTGGCCCTTCTGTGCGGCGCGGCTGGCTTCTGCCGCCTTGCGCAGTGCGGCGATGGCGCCCGGCAGCTGCTCGAGGGTGATAATGCCGCGCGTGTCGAAGGATTTGCCCATCAGTTGCAGCAATTCCTTCGCGACGTCGCCGAACATGATGGTGTCGGCCGTGGCGCGTGACTTGAAGGTGATGATCATGATGTGTGAAGCCCCTGATGATGCGGACCGTATTGTCGCCCGGAACGGTGGCCGGCGGCATGCTGCGACGGAGCCGGTATGCGCATAGGCGTGGATCTGGGCGGCACCAAGACCGAACTGGTGGCGCTCGACGATGCCGGGCAGGTGTGCCTGCGCCGGCGCGAACCGACGCCGGCCGGCGACTATGCGGCGACGGTCGCGCTGATCACGGCCATGGTGCTGGATGCCGAACGGCAGCTGCAGGTGCGGGCCACGGTCGGGCTGGGTGTACCGGGATCGGTGTCGCCGGTCACCGGCTGCATAGATC
>DATCUL010000237.1:0-4329 GCA_036567405.1 Methyloversatilis sp.
TGCCATCCACCTGCCGCGGCGTGCGCACCAGACGCAGCGGCGGCGCCGGCTGATTGGCGTCCAGCCAGTGCGTACTGCCACGCTCGATCGAGCCCGCCAGCGAATAACGGGCGGCAAAGTAGCCGGTCAGCTGTTCGGCCACCCGCACGCCGACCGGCAGCAATCCCTCCGGTGCCGCGACATGCAGCGCGATCAGGCGAAGGTATTCGCGCTCGACCGACGTGGCGGCTTCATCCGCCGCATTCACGACCTCGCGCGCCTCGGCGCCCGAGGCCTGGGCCAGCAGGTAGGCCTGACCGGCGACCTGCCACAGTCCGGCATCCACCGGACCGTTGTGATAGACGTCCCACTTGAAGCGCTGCCGGCACGAACGCACGGTCCGCGAAGCCAGCCGCGACAGTCCGCTCAGCGCCGATGCCTGCGTCGGATCCGATACGTAACGGTCGAGTGCCAGCTCATAGGCGCCCGACAGGACGGACCAGAAGTCACGACCGGTACGCCACACGACATCCTTGCCTTCCGGCTGCTCGACATAGGCGCTGTCGAGCTTGCGCAGGTGCGGCTGGGCGCTGGAATCGAACTGGTAAAGCAGATTGACGTGGTGCGCGAGATCGATGTTCGCGGCGTCATTGACCGACTCTATCCACCCGGTCAGTTCGTTGATCGCCAGATCCGGCTGGGCAGCAGCGATTTCGGCCAGCACGCGCCGCAACTCGGCCGGGTTGCCGAGCACACTTGCCGGTGATGAAGAAAAAACGCCGAACATACCTGCCACCTCCGTCGTTCGGGATGAGCCCCGACTCGTGCAAATTTTGAAGCGCCTCTGCGGGCATCCGCTCACTGCCGTCCGGCCCAGCCCCAAGCGGACCGAAACAGCGCACTCGTCTACAATCCCGACCCTCTAGCGTAACGCGACTGCGCAATATTTTCCATGCAGCAATATCTCGACCTCATGCGTCACGTGCTGGAACAGGGCGCGACCAAGACCGATCGGACCGGTACCGGCACCCGTTCGGTGTTCGGCTGGCAGATGCGTTTCGATCTGGACAGCGGCTTTCCGGTCCTGACCACGAAAAAACTGCACCTGCGCTCCATCATCGTCGAACTGCTGTGGTTCCTGCGCGGCGACACCAACATCGCATGGCTGAAGGAGCACGGTGTCAGCATCTGGAACGAGTGGGCCGACGAGAACGGCGAACTCGGGCCGGTTTATGGTGCGCAATGGCGCAGCTGGCCGACCCCGGACGGCGGTCACATCGACCAGATCACCGAGCTTCTGACGGGACTGCGCAACAATCCCGACTCGCGTCGCCATATCGTCAGCGCCTGGAACCCGGCCAGTATTCCGGCGATGAAGCTGCCACCCTGCCACGCGCTGTTCCAGTTCTATGTCGCCGACGGCAGATTGTCGTGCCAGCTGTACCAGCGAAGCGCAGACATATTTCTCGGAGTACCTTTCAATATCGCCAGTTACGCACTGCTGACGATGATGGTGGCCCAGGTGTGCGGGCTGCGGCCGGGCGAGTTCATCCACACCCTGGGCGACGCACATCTGTATTCGAACCACCTAGATCAGGCGCGGCTGCAGCTTGAACGCACACCGAAGCCGCTGCCGACGATGTGGATCAACCCGGCGGTGACCGACCTGTTCGCCTTCCGGCCGGAAGACTTCCGGCTCGACGGCTACGAACCGTGGCCGCACATCCCGGCAAAGGTCGCCGTATGAAGCTGTCGCTGATCGCCGCGCTGGCGGCCAATGGCACCATAGGTCGCGACAACGCGATGCCCTGGCATCTGCCGGAAGACCTGAAGCGTTTCCGGGCGCTCACCACGGGCCACCCCATCATCATGGGTCGCAAGACCTGGGATTCGCTTGGCCGGCCGCTGCCCGGACGCACCAGCATCGTGGTGAGCCGGCAGACCGGGCTGGCCATTCCGGGCGCCGTGGTCGTGCCGTCGCTGGATGCCGCGATCGATGCGGCAGTGGTTGCGGAGGGCGGCGACCACGCCTTCGTGATCGGCGGCGCCCAGCTGTACGCGCAGGCCTTGCCACGCGTCGACCGGCTTCTGCTGACCGAACTCGCGGACGCTTTCGATGGCGACACCGTGTTTCCCGCGTTCGACCGAGGCGACTGGATCGAGGCCGCTCGGGAACCGGGCGTCAGTGCCAACGGCCTGCGCTACGCCTTCGCCGACTACCGCCGGCGCGGCTGATCAGTCGCGCACGCAGTCGACCGCGTAATCCAGCGTTTCACCCTCTCCGGTGCCGACCAAGCCGTGGATGTCGGTTTCGAAGCCAGGGAAGGCACGGTTGAATTCGCGCGCGAAGCGAAGGTAATTGACGATGGTCCGGTTGAAGCGCTCCCCCGGAATCAGCAGCGGGATACCCGGCGGGTAGGGCGTCAGCAACACGCTGGTGATGCGACCTTCGAGCTGGTCGATGTCCACGCGGTCGATCTCGCGGTGCGCCATCTTCGCCCAGGCGTCGGCCGGCTTCATCGCCGGTTCCATCGGCGACAGGTACATGTCGGTCGTAAGGCGCGCGATGTCGTGCTTCTTGTACATCTCGTGGATGCGCACGCACAGGTCGCGCAGACCGACCCGCTCATAGCGCGGATGGGCCGCGACGAACTCGGGCATCACGCGCCACAGCGGCTGGTTGTTGTCGTAGTCATCCTTGAACTGCTGCAGTTCGGTAACCAGCGTGTTCCAGCGGCCCTTGGTGATGCCGATCGTGAACATGATGAAGAAGCTGTACAGCCCTGTCTTCTCGACGATGATGCCGTGCTCGGCCAGATAGCGGGTCAGGATGCCGGCCGGAATGCCCCAGTCGGCGAAATCGCCATCGACGTCCAGCCCCGGCGTGATCACCGTGGCCTTGATCGGGTCGAGCATGTTGAACCCTTCGGCCAGATCGCCGAAACCGTGCCAGCGCTCGCCGGCACGCAGCGTCCAGTCGTCACAGGTGCCCAGCCCCTCTTCCGCCAGATGCTCCGGCCCCCACACCTTGAACCACCAGTCGGCGCCGAATTCCTCGTCCACCTTGCGCATCGCGCGACGGAACTCCGCCGCCTCGGCCAGCGACTCCTCGACCAGCGCGGTGCCGCCCGGCGGCTCCATCATCGCGGCGGCGACGTCGCACGAGGCGATGATCGCGTACTGCGGGCTGGTGGACGTGTGCATCAGGTAGGCCTCGTTGAACACGTCGCGGTCGAGCGAGCGGGTCTGCGAGTCCTGCACCAGGATCTGCGACGCCTGCGACAGGCCGGCCAGCAGCTTGTGCGTCGACTGTGTGGCGAAAATCATCGAATCCCTGCAGCGCGGGCGCCCCTCGCCGATCGCGTGATAGTCGCCGTAGAAGTCGTGGAAGGACGCGTGCGGCAGCCAGGCCTCGTCGAAGTGCAGGGTGTCGATCTCGCCGTCGAGCACGTCCTTGATCGCCTCGACGTTGTAGAGAATGCCGTCGTAGGTGGACTGCGTGATGGTCAGGATGCGCGGCTTCTTGTTGCCGACCGCGCGGGCGAACGGATTCGCCTCGATCTTGGCGCGGATCACGTCCGGGCTGAATTCGGACAGCGGGATCGGGCCGATGATGCCGTAGTGGTTGCGCGTCGGTGTCAGGAAGACCGGAATCGCCCCGGTCATGATGATGGAGTGCAGGATGGACTTGTGGCAGTTGCGGTCCACCACCACGATGTCGTCCGGCGCGACAGTCGAATGCCACACCATCTTGTTCGACGTCGAGGTGCCGTTGGTGACGAAGAACAGATGATCGGCGTGGAAGATGCGCGCCGCGTTGCGCTCGCTCGCCGCCACCGGGCCGGTGTGGTCGAGCAGCTGACCCAGTTCCTCGACCGCATTGCACACGTCGGCGCGCAGCATGTTCTCGCCGAAGAACTGGTGGAACATGCGGCCGACCGGACTCTTCAGGAAGGCGACGCCGCCGGAATGGCCCGGGCAGTGCCACGAGTAGGAGCCGTCCTGCGCGTAGTGCGTCAGCGCCCGGAAGAAGGGCGGCGGCAGCGAATCGAGATAGGCACGGGCCTCGCGCACGATATAGCGTGCGACGAATTCCGGCGTGTCCTCGAACATGTGGATGAAGCCGTGCAGCTCGCGCAGGATGTCGTTCGTGATGTGGCGCGTGGTGCGCGTCTCGCCGTACAGGAAGATCGGGATGTCGGCATTGCGACGGCGGATCTCGGCGACGAAATCACGCAGGTTCTGCAGCACCGCCTGGATTTCCTCGTCGCTGCCGCCACCGAACTCCTCGTCGTCGATCGACAGGATGAAGGTGGATGCACGACTCTGCTGCTGCGCGAACGAGGTCAG
>DATCUL010000238.1:0-2585 GCA_036567405.1 Methyloversatilis sp.
CAGCGGCGCGTGGTCCGCTGGCCGCCGGCACGGCGCAGGCGCCGCCTGTCGCATCCGCGGTACGTGCCAGCGGCGCGTCGGAAGAGCGCCGCACCATCGTGTGCAGCGTGCTGTATGCACAGATCGACCGCAGCGTCGAACTCGACACCGCGCAGCGGCTGGCCTGCAAGTCCGAACTGGACGAGGCGCTGGCGCGCGCCGCGCGCTCGGTCGACGCCGACAGCCGGCTCATCCACGACACCGATGACGGTGCCGCGCTGTGCCTGCTGGGTCAGCCCGAGGATGCCTGCGTGGTGGCCCAGCGCCTGCGCAAGCTCGATTTCATCGATGGTTTCGGCGATGCCGGTGGCGGACTCAAGCAGGGTATCAACCTCGGGCCGGTAAGGGTGGCGCGCGCCAACAGCGGCGCGCTCGACCTGTATGGCGACGGTCTCGACGCGGCGCGCGCGCTGGCCGGACTGGCCTATCCGGGGCAGGTGCTGGTATCGCGGGCCTACTACGAAACCGTGTCGGCGCTGGGCAGCGGCACGCCGGACGGACTGCACATCACCGGCCAGCGCGTCGAAATCGCCTCGCGCAGCCAGGAGGTGTTCGAGCTCGACAGTCGCAGCGGCATCACGCGACGTGTCGACGACGCGCAGCCGGGTATCGCGAACGATGCGCTGACGCCGATGCTCGAAGCGCTGCTGGCCCGCCACATCGGGCCAATGGCGCGCGTGCTGGTGTCACGCATCGCGCCCAGGGCTCGTGCGCCGGTACAACTGATCGAGCAGCTGGCGCAGCACATACCGAACGATGCGCAGCGCGCCGGCTTCCTGATCGAGGCGCAACGCCACGTCGCGGCATCCGCCTCGGCCAGCATCCAGACATCGGCGCCGGTATCGTCGTCGGTGTCCGCTTCCCGCCGTGCCGCGCCGCCGTCGGGCAGCACGTCGGGTCGGACCCGTGCGGCCGGCGGGCGTCCGCTGGACGAACAGGTCATCGCCGACATCGAACGCCGGCTGGCGCGACTCATCGGACCGATGGCACGCATCCTGGTCGGCCGTGCGCTTAAGCGGACCGCCACCGAACAGGCCTTGCTGGAGGAACTGGCGCGCGACATCCCCGACCCGGTGCAGCGCGCCGCCTTCCTGTCGGGCAAATAGCTTGGCCGTGCTTTCGCGTTGCCCGCACTGCGGGCGGAACACCATCGGCCGTCTGGCCAAGCTCGTTGCTCGGGCGAAGGCACCGGCCATCTGCCCGGCCTGCGGAGGCTGCTCGCGTACCGGCATCACGCCACTGTCGCTGCTGCTGCAGTTCGCACTGATCCTGGTCTGCGGCACCCTGCTGCGCGCCGCCGGACGACTGGGCAACCGGTGGACCCTGCTCGGCGTACTGGTGCTGTTCGCTGTCGGTTTTCTCTACATCGCATACCGGACACCGCTGGTCCGGCTCGAGCGTTACGCGTTGCAGCGCAATCTGGCCATCGCGGTTGTCGCCATGCTGGCGCTCGGTGGCGCCGGATGGTGGTGGTTCAGCGGCCGCGCAGCCGGCTGAAATAAAGTTCTAAAGTTCCGCCAGGAACCGCCGTAAATGGCTGCGGAAACGTTTTCCCGTCAGGGTAATTCGGGCCTGCGCAGTGGCAGACAGGCGCATTACGCGCCCTCTGTCGCTATAATCCGCATCTTTCCGAGGAGCGCTGCGAGGTGCCGCAAGGCCCCCAGGCTCGGACCCCGCCAGACCGCCATGGTCGCGGGCATTTTGCAACGGCGCTCACCTGAACCCGCGATGCCGGAATAGTCCGGCGGCGGACGGCAGGTGAGCAAGCCTGCCGATTGCAAAGGAGCCCGCAGATGAACGCCCCCACCGAACTCAAGGATTACGTGATTGCCGACCTGTCGCTGGCCGACTGGGGACGCAAGGAAATCGCCATTGCCGAGACCGAAATGCCCGGTCTGATGGCGATCCGCGAGGAATACGCGACGCAGCAGCCGCTGCGTGGCGCGCGCATCACCGGCAGCCTGCACATGACGATCCAGACTGCCGTGCTGATCGAGACGCTGGAAGCGCTCGGCGCCGAAGTGCGCTGGGCCTCGTGCAACATCTATTCGACGCAGGACCACGCCGCCGCAGCAATTGCCGCCAACGGCACGCCGGTGTTCGCGGTCAAGGGCGAATCGCTGGAAGAGTACTGGGACTACACGCACCGCATCTTCGAGTGGCCGGACGGCGGCTACAGCAACATGATCCTCGATGACGGCGGCGATGCGACGCTGCTGCTGCATCTGGGCACCAGGGCGGAAACCGACCCGACGGCGCTGCATCACCCGGCGAGCGAGGAAGAGGTCTGCCTGTTCAACGCGATCAAGGCCACGCTGGCGCGTGATCCGAACTGGTATTCGAAGCGCATCGGCCACATCAAGGGCGTGACGGAAGAAACCACGACCGGCGTGCACCGGCTGTACCAGATGCACAAGGAAGGCCGCCTCGCCTTCCCTGGTATCAACGTCAATGATTCGGTCACCAAGTCGAAGTTCGACAACCTGTACGGCTGCCGCGAATCGCTGGTTGATGGCATCAAGCGCGCCACCGACGTGATGGTGGCA
>DATCUL010000239.1:0-1776 GCA_036567405.1 Methyloversatilis sp.
CACTATCTGGAAGAGGCGGAAAGCCTGTGCGGACGCATCGCCATGCTCAAGCAGGGCAGGGTACTGGCGCTCGAGCGTACCGCCGATCTGCTGTCGCGGCCGGTACAGCACACGCTGCGCATCCGTCTGCGGAGTGGAGCCGCCTTGCCGGCCGATGTGTTGCCGGTGGCGCGCGCGACCAGTGATGGTCGCGTCGCTTTCGTGCTCGACAGTGCCGACGATGTGGCGGCCTGTCTGGCGCATCTCCATGCGTCGGGCGTCGGTCTGGACGAGGTCGAGCTGGTGCGTCCCGATCTCGAGGATGTGTTCATCGCGATGATGCAGGAGTCGCCGCAATGAGCGTCGCGCTGAGAACGTTGCTCTACAAGGAGCTGCTGCGCTTCTGGAAGGTGGGCTTCCAGACCGTGGCTGCGCCGGTGCTGACCGCGCTGCTCTACCTGCTGGTGTTCTCCCATGTGCTGGACCGGCGGGTCGAGGTGTATGGCGGTGTCGGCTATACGGCCTTCCTGGTGCCGGGTCTGATCATGATGAGCCTGCTGCAGAACGCGTTCGCCAACAGTTCGTCGTCGCTGATCCAGTCCAAGGTCACCGGCAATATCGTGTTCATGCTGCTGCCGCCGATTTCCTACCGCGAATTCTTTGCCGCCTACGTGATGGCGGCAGTGATCCGCGGGCTCGTGGTCGGAACCGGTGTTTGGCTGGTCACGCTGTGGTTCGTCGACCTGCCGTACGCTCATCCGCTGTGGATACTGTTCTTTGCGATACTGGGCGGCGCGATTCTCGCCAGCCTGGGAGTGATCGCCGGTATCTGGGCCGACAAGTTCGACCAGCTGGCCGGCTTCCAGAATTTCATCGTGATGCCGCTCACCTTCCTGTCCGGTGTGTTCTACTCCATCCACTCGCTGCCGGGTTTCTGGCTGGCGGTGTCGCACATGAACCCGTTCTTTTACCTGATCGACGGCTTCCGTTACGGCTTTTTCGGCCAGTCGGACATGTCGCCGTGGATCAGTGCCCTGATCACGATCGGCAGTCTCGTGGCGCTTTCCCTGGCAACGCTGAACATGCTCGCTCGTGGCTACAAACTGAGAAATTGATATGGTGACTCCAGACAGCATCCAGGCTTCACTCGTTGCCGGCATTGCTTGCACACATTGCCAGGTGACTGGCGACGGACAACACTTCGAAGCCATCATCGTGTCCCAGGCCTTCGACGGCCTGAACCGCGTGCGCCGTCATCAGCTTGTGTACGCTGCGCTGGGTGACCGCATGCGCGAGGAAATCCACGCGCTGTCGATGAAAACGCTCACTCCGGCCGAATGGCAGGCTGCCTGATCCCCCGAAACCATGGACAAGCTGTTGATTGAAGGCGGCCACCGGCTGCAGGGCGAGGCCCGCATGTCCGGCGCCAAGAATGCCGCGCTGCCCATCCTGTGTGCCGCACTGCTGGCGCGCGAACCGCTGACGCTGACCAATGTCCCTCGGCTCAACGACATCGGCACCATGCTCCGGCTGCTCGAGCAGATGGGGGTCGCGGTGCAGCGTGATGGCGATACGGTCACGCTCGACGCGTCCGGGCTGAACAATCCGGTCGCGCCCTACGAAATGGTCAAGACCATGCGTGCCTCCATCCTGGTGCTCGGCCCGCTGGTCGCGCGCTGCGGCGAGGCGCGCGTGTCGCTGCCGGGCGGTTGCGCGATCGGTGCCCGGCCGGTGGATCAGCACATCAAGGGACTGAGCGCGATGGGGGCGGAAATCGCGGTCGAACAGGGTTACGTC
>DATCUL010000240.1:0-4392 GCA_036567405.1 Methyloversatilis sp.
GACCTGTTTGAGGTGTGGGCCGGCGACGAAGACGCCGACCTGCCCGAATACCAACCGGTCATCGCCGCGCTGCGCGCGCTGACCGACGCAGGCATCGAACTGCACGTGCTGCCGGGCAACCGCGACTTCATGCTCGGCGCCGGCTTTGTGGCCGCCACCGGCGCGCAATTGCACGGTGACCGGCTGATCTGCGAGATCGCCGGAGCGCCCGCGCTGCTGATGCATGGCGACACGCTGTGCACCGACGATCTGCCCTACCAGCAGTTCCGCCGCATGGTGCGCGACCCGCAATGGCAGGCAGCGCTGCTGGCCCGCCCGCTGGCCGAACGGCGCGCCATCGGCGAGGACCTGCGCCGACGCAGCCAGCAGGCCGTCGCCGGCAAGACCGACTACCTGCTCGACGCCAATGCGGAAGCGATCGCATCGGAATTCCGCCAGCACAGGCTGGAACTGCTGATCCACGGCCACACGCACCGGCCCGGCCGTCATATCCACGCAGTGGATGGCCTGCCGTGCCGGCGCACGGTGCTTGCCGACTGGCGCGACCGGGCCTGCTGGCTCGAAGCCGACGACCATTCGCTGCACGCATTCACCACCGACGACCACGGCGCCACCGTGGCCGACCCCCGATACTCCTGAAGGAAACTGCGATGGGCACACCCGAACTGCGCATCCGTCTCGGCCGCGACGGCCGCATCGAATGCCGTCAGGGCGCCGGTAACGACGCACCGGCACTCAGCCTCGACCCGGCCTTCTTCGGCGCCGCCGATTCGGCCGACGCCCAGTGCGCGCTCGGCCGTTTCGTGTTCTCGCTGCTGCAGGGACTGCAGCCGGCCGACGCGACCGACACCGGCGAAGCAGAGGCAGCTGCGCCCGCACAGCCGGATCCGGACAGCCCGGGCGCACTGTACGAACAGTTCGTCACGCTGCAGACCCGTGCCATGAAGGAATATTCGGCACAGCTGCTGGGCGTGGCGGAACAGTCGCTGCAGAAGTCGGCAGCCGCCGGCTTTGCGCCGGCGATCGACGCCATGAAGGACTGGCCGTCGATCAAGATGGTGGCCGACATGCTGATCGCGCGCGGCCCGCAGGACTGACGCGGATCCAGGCGATCTAGGATTTCGCCGGCGCCGGTTCGCTGAAGCGCGCGTACAGCGTCGGCAGCAGCAGCAATGTAAACAGCGTGGCGGAAATGACGCCGCCGACGATCACCACCGCGAACGGCCGCTGGGTCTCGGAACCGATGCCACTGGACAGTGCGGCCGGCAGCAGGCCCAGACCGGCCATCATCGCGGTCATCAGGATGGGCCGCAGCCGCGCGACGGCACCGTCGGTCACTGCGGCCAACGCGTCCTTGCCGTTGGCCAGCAGTTCGACGATCTGTTCCACCATGATCACGCCGTTCTGCACCGATATGCCGGCCACGGCGATGAAGCCGACCGCCGCCGACACCGACAGGTGCAGGCCGGCCAACCACAGGCCGACCAGACCGCCGACCAGCGTGAACGGCACCAGCGCCATGATCAGGCCGGCCACGCGCATCGACCGGAAAGCCCAGAACAGCAGCGAAAAGACCGCCAGCAGGCTGACCGGCACGATCACCGCCAGCCGCTTCATCGCACGCTGCTGGTTCTCGAACTGGCCGCCCCACGCAATGCGGTATCCGGCCGGAAGCTTGACCTCCCGTTCGACTTCCTGCATCGCCTCGGTGACGAAACTGCCCTGGTCGCGTCCGATCAGGTTGGCCTTGACCGCCACGTTCCGGCCGCCGGCCTCGCGCTGGATGCGCGAGGCTCCCTGACGGATCTCGATGTCGGCCAGCTCGGACAGCGGCAGCACGCCGCCGCCGGGCAGCGTCACTTCGAGATTGCCCAGATCCTCGACCGCGTCGCGGTAGGGCTTGTCCAGCCGCACCACGACGTCGAACACGCGCTCGCCTTCATAGAACTGGCCGACCGCGCTGCCGCCGAACGCGGTCTGCACCACCGCGGACACGTCGGCCACGCGGAGCCCGTAGCGGGCCAGACGGCTGCGCAGCGGCGTCACGGTGATTTCGGTCTGGCCGCCGGTCTTGATCGCCGCCACATCGGTGCTGCCGCGTGTGCGCGACAGGATGGCCGCGACCTGATCGGCCTTGTCCTGCAGGATGTCGAGATTGGGCCCGTAGATCTTGACCGCGACCTCGCCCTTCACACCGGACAGGGATTCCTCGACGCTGTCCTGGATCACCTGCGAGAAATTGGTCGGCAACCCGGGGATCGACTTCAGCTTGCGGGTCATGTCGGCGACCAGGTCTTCCTTGCTGTCGAAATGCCACTGGTCGCGCGGCTTCAGGTCGGCCAGCACCTCGATATTGTTCGGACCTTTCGGATCGGTGCCATCGTCCGGCCGGCCGACCTGGGTCAGCACGCTGTCCACTTCAGGGTAGCCGCGCAGCAAGGCACGGATGTCGCGCTCGACCTGCTTGGTCTGGGCGATCGCGGTGGCCGGCGCCAGCTGCACGGTCAGCCAGATGTTGCCTTCGTCCAGACGCGGCAGGAACTCGCTGCCCAGCCAGGGCACCAGCGCCAGCGATGCGGCCAGCGTGCCGACGCTGGCCAGCAGCAGCACGCCGAGCCGGCCGCGCAGCCATTCCAGCAGCCTGCGGTAGCACGCCTGCAGGTTGTCCATCCACGTCAGATGCACCTCGGCCAGATTGTGGCGCCGGAGCACGAAGGACAGCAGGCCGGGCACCAGCGTCAGCGTCAGCAGGATGGCGCCGAGCAGCGAGAAGGACAGCGTGTAGGCGACCGGCGAGAAGATCTTTCCCTCGACCCGCTGGAAGGTGAAGATCGGCAGGAAGGCCAGGATGATGATGGCCTTGGAGAACAGGATGGGCTTGGCCAGTCCGGCCACCGTGCTGCGCAGCGAATGCAGCCGGAACGAAAACGGATTGTCGCGTGCCGAGGCGTCGTTCGCGTGCAGCGCCAGCCGCACCATCAGCGCTTCGACCATCACCACCGCACTGTCGATGATGATGCCGAAGTCCACGGCGCCGAGCGAGATCAGGTTGGCCGAGATGCCGCGCGCATCGATCAGGATGAAGGCGAACAGCAGCGTCAGCGGTATCACGCAGGCGACGATCAGCGCCGCACGCCAGTGGCGCAGGAAGGCGATCAGCACGGCCACCACCAGCACCGCACCGACCAGCAGGTTCTCGGCGACGGTACGCACCGTGTGGTTGATCAGGTCGGTGCGCTGGTAGATCGGATGCAGCGTCACGCCCTTGGGCAGCAGGCCGTGGCTGTTCAGTTCGGCCACGCGCGCCTTCAGCGCCGCCACCACTTCGACCGCGTTCGAGCCCTTGGTCATCAGCACGATGCCCTGCACCACCGAGTCGCGGTCGTTGTAGGCGATGATGCCCGACGGCAGGCGCTCGCCGGTATCGACCGCCGCGACGTCGCCCACGGTGACGGTACGCCCGTGGTCGGCGCTGACCACCACCGCCCGGATGTCGTCCAGACCGCGGAACAGCCCGATCGAACGCACCAGCAGGTTTTCCTCGCCACGCCTGAGCACGCCGCCCGAGGCATTCGCGTTGTCGTTCGACAGCGCAGTCGACACCTGATCCAGCGTGACGCCGTAGCGGCGCAGCTTTGCCGGATCGACCGACACCTGATACTGCTTGACCGTACCGCCGAAGCTGGTCACGTCGGCCACACCGGCCACCCGACGCAGATTGGGCCGCACCACCCAGTCCTGCAGCGCCCTGATCTCCTCGAGCGGCACGCTGTCCGGCGCTTCGATCACGTAGCGGTAGATTTCGCCGACGGCCGTCGTCAGCGGCGCCAGCTGCGGCTGCACGCCCGGCGGCAGCGTCACGGTCTGCAGCTTTTCCAGCACCTGGGTGCGGGCGAAGCGGTCTTCGGTACCGTCGGAAAAAGTCAGCGTGACCACCGACAGGCCGGTCATCGACACCGAGCGGATCTGCGTGGCGCGCGGCACGCCGCTCATCTCGCGTTCGATCGGCAGGCTGATCGAGCGCTCGACCTCCTCCGGCGACTGGCCGGGAAACTGCGTCACCACCTGGACCTGCACGTCCTGCACATCGGGAAAGGCCTCGATCGGCAGATCCATCCAGGCGCGCACACCGAACACCGCGGTAGCAAAGGTGAGCAGCAGCACGAATACCCGCTGCTGGATGACGAAGGTCGCCAGACGCAGGAACATCAGTGCGCCTCGCCGATTTCTGCGTTCAGCAGCAGCGCGCCGCGCACGACCACGGCGTCGCCGCCGTGCAGTTCATCCGGCGTGACCGGCTGCAGATAGGCGTACTGCGCGTCCTGACGCAGCGCCTTGACCCGCCGCCTGGCAAAGCTGCCGGACGAGGTCTGCACGAATACCGAGGTGTAC
>DATCUL010000241.1:0-2959 GCA_036567405.1 Methyloversatilis sp.
CTCGGCGCTGGCGGCACTGCCGCTGGCGCGGGCGCTGCGGGCGCGCGAACCGGTACACAGCCATGCGGCGGCTGATGGCATCGGCGGCCTGCGCCATGCGGTGCGCGACGCGCTGCGCGACCGCAGCTACTTGCTGCTGCATGCCGGCTTCTTCACCTGCGGCTTCCACATCGCCTTCCTGGTCACCCATCTGCCGGGCGAAGTCGGGCTGTGCGGCCTGCCGGCCGAGGTGGCCAGCGGCTCGCTGGCGCTGATCGGTCTGGCCAACATCGCCGGCAGCCTGCTGGCGGGCTGGGCAGTCGGGCGCTGGCGCAGCAAGATGATCCTGTTCGGTATGTATGCCTCGCGCTCGCTGCTGGTGCTGATCTATCTGGCGGTACCGCACACGGCGCTGACCTTCTACCTGTTCGGCATCGGGCTGGGCGTGACCTGGCTGGCCACCGTGCCGCCGACCGCCGGCGTCGTCGGCAAGCTGTTCGGCACGCGCTATCTGGCGACCTTGTTTGGCCTGACACTGCTGTCGCACCAGATCGGCGGCTTCTTCGGCGCCTGGCTGGGCGGGCTGGCGCTGGCGCACAACGGCAGTTACCAGTGGATGTGGTACGCCGACGCGCTGCTCGCCGCGGCCGCGGCGCTGGTCAACCTGCCGATCCGCGAAGCCCGCATCCAGCCGGCTGCCGCATAGCGCACCGAGGCATCATCGGCTGAAGCCGCAGCCGAGATTCAAGATGCAAGATTCAAGGTGCAAGGTGCAAGGTGCAAGGTGCAAGGTGCAAGGTGCAAGGTGCAAGGTGCAAGGTGCAAGGCAGCCTTTCATTACGCCGTGTTCCTTGCAACTTGAATCTTGCATCTTGAATCTCGTTATCTGAACGAGAACACGTAGCGCACATCGACCGCCTGTTCGGTGCCGGTACTGCCGATCAGCGCAAGGCGGCGGCTCAGGTTCCAGGTCAGCTTGACGATGCTGGTGGCTCCGGCTACCCCCTGCTCGTAGGTCAGCAGCGCATTCGAAGTGAGCCGCTTGCCGACGCTCACCACCTGCCCGCCGACCGTGGTGCCGGTGGCCGACGCCGTGACCACCTGACTGCGCGGACCGCTGCCGGTGCTGGCCTGCGTCAGCGCGATCTGGTCAAGTCCGAGCGCCTGCGCCAGCGAACCGGTGATGCCTTCGCCTTCGCCGCCGAGCAGCGCGCTGGCCGCCGTCGCCAGCAGCGACAGGTCCGAGCCGACCGCGCTGTCCTGACCGTGTCCGAGCACGATCCACGATAGTTTTTCACTGTCCGGCATCGCGCTGTCCGACACCAGCCGCACGCGCGGCCGCTGTACCGTACCGCTCACTTCGACGCCGGCCTGCACCGGCAGGTCGGGCCGGATGGCGCGCACGTTCAGCCCCGGGTTTGACACCGAGCCCTGGAAGCTGATCACGCCGCGCTCGATGACCAGGTTCTGGCCATAGGCGCGATAGCGGCCATCGGCGGCCTGGATGTTGCCGGATGCACGCAGACCGCGTCCGTCATCGCGCAGCGCCAGTCTGCCGGTCAGCCGCGTATCCAGCCCGCGCCCGCGGAAGAACAATCGATCACCGAAATCAATGCCGATATCGAGCGCCAGCGGCGGGCCGGCGGCCTCCTCCGGTTTGCGCCCCTTGATCACGACATCGTCACCGAGCGAGGGCGGCGACTGCTCAGGCACGGTAAACAGACCGGCATCGGCGATCAGCCCCAGTTGCAGCTTCAGTCCGTCGGCCGCCGATCCGCTGACCTTGCCGTCGCCCGACAGCATCAGCCACTGGTCGCCACCCTGCAATGGCACGAAACGGTGCACCCGGATCGCGATGTCGGCACGGCCGGTGGCGACATCGACCGCACCGCTGGCCGACAGGCGACCCAGTTCGCCGGTCAGCCTCGCGCCGTTGAGCCGCGCGTCCTTGGGCGGCCGCAGGTTGCCACTGTCGAAACTCAGGTCCTCGAGCCTGAGCCGGTCACCGGCGAACTGGGCGCGCAGTTGCCCGCGTTCCAGCCTGAGCCCGGCGTCGGCCAGCGCGAACGCCAGGTCGTCGCCGTCGATGCGCCCCGACAGGTCGGGCGCGGCGAGCCGGCCGGCCAGCTTCACGTCGGCCTGCACCCGCCCGGCAGTGCTCATGTCCAGACGCAGCGCCCGCCCTATCCAGCCGAGCGACGGCACGTTCAGCGTCGCTTCGCCTGCGACCGGAGCGTCCATGTCCACCGACCACAGGCTGCCGTCGCGGCGCAGCGGCAACGTGGCGCGGGCATGCGCCTCGCCGATGTCCGGCCCCGACAGCACGCCGCTGACCTCGGCACTGCGTCCGGCGAACACGGCCTGCGCACGCGCATCGGTGATCGCCAGCTCCATGCGCCCCTCGCCGGACACCGTCACGGTGCCGGCTTCGCGGAACACCGCCAGTTGGCCGTCCAGCGTTTCGCTGCCGCTCAGCGCCGCAGCCAGGGACCAGTCTGCGCCGAGCCGCAGCGGTGCGCGTACCGCGACGCCGGCCGCCCGGTCGTGCCACATCAGGCGCAGCGGAAAGCCGCGCGTCCGGCCAGTCCCTTCCAGCCGTTCCGGTGTCCAGGCGGTGTGGGCAAGCAGCAGTTCGCCGCCACCGGTCAGCGCGAACATCGCGTCGTCGAGCGAAACCCTGGTGGCAGACGCCGACAGCCGCGCACTGCGCGACAGCGTGGCGGTGAGTTCGGGCGACAGCACCAGCACCAGGCTGTCGAGCACGCCCGACCAGGATGGCCCGTCGCCGAGTGCACCATGTCCCGCAAGGCGCAGCGACCGGGGCTCAGTCCTGTCGCCGCTGGCGGCACGCTGCCCGGCCAGCGGTTCAGTCATCTGCACGTCCGCCGCAACCTGATGCGACGCACGCGTGCCATCGATGGCCATGCGCGCCCGTTCGAGCGGCGCCGGCAGCGACGGGCTGCGCAGGTCGGCAGCGTCC
>DATCUL010000242.1:0-2876 GCA_036567405.1 Methyloversatilis sp.
CCACACGACCGAGGAAGTGGTGTTGTGGCTGTGCGGCAGCGGACGCGCCGTGATCGGCGACCGCGAACTGCGGTACGAGGCCGGCGACACGCTGATCCTGCCGGCCGGTCAGGTTCACCAGATCTTCGCGGACACGCACTCCGAGTTCGTGTCCGCGATGCCGGCCGGCGGTACGGTCGCACTGCCGGACGGCGTCACGATGGACCTGCCCTGGCGAAAGTGAGCGACCCGCACGGGAACGCTCCGCACATGCGGCGCCACAATCCACGAGAGCGCCAATCACGACAACACGATCACAACGCCGGCACGGGCCGGGACGTCTCCTGCTGCGTCAGCCCGCAGCAAGCGCCACGGCGCGTTCCGGAAATGCTCGCAGCAACTTCTTGTCCAGGGTGACCAGTCTGGTGTCGAGTTTCACGGCCAGAGCGATGAATTCGCAGTCGTAAGCCGAGCAGTCGCTGTCACGCACCAGCTCAAGGACGCTCCGGGAGTCGACCTCGTATTCGGCGCCTTCGAGCAGGCTTTCCGCTTCGCATTGCAGGCTGCAGGCTTGCTCGAAGGAGATCGACTTACGGCGCAGGTATCCAGCCAGAATGTTCCGGAACTCGCTGCGCCACAGAATCGGGGCAACCCAGTCGGGGTCGTGCTCCAGCAAGGCTTCTGCCGCCGCCGTATGCTCGCAGGGCAGGTACAGATAGGCGAGCACGTTCGAGTCCACCACGATCATGGGCGGTCAGCCCGCTTTGCGGCGTCGATGTCGCTGGCAGAAAAAACACCCCTGGGCAGGGCGGCCCGGAGTTCTCTGGCACGGGCGAGGCGTTCGGCAGGCGACACCCGGGTCGGCAGCAATACGGATTCGAGGCACACGATCGCTTCGCTGTTCAGGCTGCGCCGGTGGTTCTCCGCAGAGGCTTTCAGGCGCTCGTACACTGCATCGGGAATGTTCTTCAGGGTCAGGGTTGTCGGCATGGCGGTCGCACCATAATGGAACCAGAATGGTTCCATTATGGCATTACTCGGGCGCGGGCAGCGACGGCATCAGCCCTGCGCCGCCAGACTGCGCCTGAACAGTGCCAGCGACAGCAGGAACAGCACCGCTGCGATGGCGGCGATGGCGAGCAGGCTGGGCCACACCACGTCCAGCCCGGCGCCGCGGTACAGCACGGCCTGCGCGAAGCTGACGAAGTGCGTGGTCGGCGCCGCGAGCATGATGTCCTGCACCGGCACCGGCATGCTTTCGCGCGGCGTCATGCCGCCGGACAGCAGTTCCAGCGGCAGGACGACCAGAATCATCATCAGGCCGAGCTGGGGCATGTTGCGCGACAGCGTGCCGATGAAGATGCCGAGCGAGGTGGTGGCCAGCAGCTGCAGCAGCGCGCCGGCCATGAACAGCGGAATCGAACCGGCGATCGGCACGCCCAGTGCGCCTTCGATGACGAAGTACAGCGACAGCCCGACCGCGATCCACACCACCAGCGCCATCGCCCACACCTTGGCCAGCATGATTTCGAAGGCGCCCAGCGGCATCACCATCAGGTGTTCCAGCGTGCCGTGCTCGCGTTCGCGGATCAGCGCGGCACCGGTCAGGATGACCGACAGCATGGTCACGTTGTTGATCATTTCCATCACGCTGCCGAACCAGGAACTGGTCAGGTTCGGATTGAACATGATGGTCGGCACCAGTCTGACCGACGACACCGTCTCGGTGCGCCGGTGCTGCACGAATTCGCCCACCTCGCCGAGCACGATGTTCTGGATGTAGCCGGCGCCGATGAAGGCCTGGCTCACGCGCATGGCATCGATGTTCACCTGTATGCCCGGCTGGTGCCCCGCCAGCACGTCGCGCTCGAAATCGGGCGGGATGTTGAGCACGAAGGTGTAGGCACCGGCATCGAGCGCGGCATCGACCTGCGACTCGGCGATCATGTCCGGCCGCTTGAAGTAAGGGCCGTAGAACGCGCCTGCGATGCGTGCGGACAGCACCGACTGGTCCTCGTCGACGATGGCGATCGGCGCGTTGTGCAGTTCCTGCGAGGTCGCGGTCGACGCAGTGTAGATGCCGCCGCTGAACGCCCAGGCGATCATGATCAGCAGCACCTTGTCGTTCCACAGGCTCAGCAGTTCCTTCACGCCGAGCCGCCAGGCATTGAGCAGGCGGGTTTTCATCAACGCTCCTGTTTCTTCAGCAACAGCACGCTGATGACCGTCAGTACCGGCACGAAGGCGATCAGCGCGAGAAAGTCGGCGCGCAGGTCATCGAATTCGAGCGCCTTGGTGAACAGGCCGCGGCTGATGTTCAGGAAATAGGTCGCCGGGAAGAAGGTGCCGATCAGGCGACCTGCGCCCTCCAGCGACGACACCGGATGGGTCAGCCCGGAAAACGTGACGGTGGCCAGCATGGTGACCACCGCGGTCGCCGCCAGCGCGGCGATCTGCGTGCGCGCGAACGACGACATCAGCAGGCCCAGGCCGGTGGTCGTGGTGACGAAGATGAGCGCGGCGACGCTCAGCGTGAACAGGCTGCCCTTGAGCGGCACCTCGAACACATACACCGCCAGCGCGACCAGGCCGTAGAAACTGATCATGCTGACGCCGATGTAGGGCAGCTGCTTGCCGAGCAGGAATTCCAGCCGGGTCACCGGCGTGGCGTACAGGTTGGTGATCGAACCCAGCTCCTTCTCGCGCACCACGCCGACCGCCATCAGGATGGCCGGTATGAAGGTGAGCAGCAGCGGAATGACCGCCGGCACCATCGCGAAGACGCTGCGGAAATCCTGGTTGTAGCGATAGCGCATGTCCAGCCGCGCCGGCTGCGGCGACGCCACCCGCGCGTTTTCGCGCGCCGCCTGCTGCAGGAAGTCCACATGCATGCCCTG
>DATCUL010000243.1:0-7491 GCA_036567405.1 Methyloversatilis sp.
CGCGCGGGCCGGCACGACCGCGTGCCAGCGTCAAGCAGATCGCGCAGGAATCCGGTCTGCCGCCCTGGCTGCGCGACCGGGCACCGATCCTTCTGGCTGGTGGAGTACCGGTCTGGATGCCCGGCTGCGAGCTGTCGGCGCATTCCGCCGCGCCCGGAGAGCCAGGTCTGATCCCGGTGTGGCGACCGGTCGTGCAATAGTCGGCAGGGGAGCAGGCGAGTTTCATGTTTTTGACATTTGGCGGGTGAGCCCCCGCCTTATGATGCCTGTCCCCGATCATCAATGATCGTACGCACCGTCCGCCATGATTGCCCAGACGTTCATGACCGTGCTTCGCCCCAGACGCGCTGCATTCGCACGGCTGTTGCCTTTCCTGCTCTACATCGCCTTTCTCGTCGTCGGGGCGCCGCTGGCCCGCGTGCTCGGAATCGATCCACGCTGGATGTATGCGCTGCAGACGCTGTGCGTCGTCGTTGCACTGATCGGTTTCAGCGCCGATTACGTCGAACTGCGTCGTGCGGGCACCGCCGAGGATGCGCCGCTGGCCGGCACATCGGGCTGGCTGGTGGCGCTCGCCGTCGGCGTCGGCGTATGGGCGATCTGGATCTGGCTCGACTTCTCGCCGTTCGCCTTCGCGCCGGGCAAGGGATACACGCCGCTGGACGATGCGGGCGCGCTGATCCTGCCGATGGTGGTCGTGCGCATTTTCGGCGCCGCAGTCGTGGTGCCGGTGATGGAGGAGCTGTTCTGGCGCTCGCTGGTCATGCGCTGGCTCGACGAAGCCAACTTCCTGTCGCTGGCCGCGCGTTCGGTCACGCTTCGCAGCCTGCTGTTCTCGTCGCTCGCCTTCGGTTTCGAGCATGGCCAGTGGGCGGCCGGCATCATCGCCGGTCTGGCCTACGGCGGCCTTTACCGCGTCAGCGGGCGTCTCTGGCTGGCCATCGTGGCGCACGGACTGACCAATCTGCTGCTCGGCCTGTGGGTGGTGCACACCGGACAATGGCACTTCTGGTAAGTCTCGCGGCAGGTCAAGATCTGCGCATGGCTGACCGTTAAAGGAGAACTGCCCCTGTAACATACGCCATGCGTCCTGCTTCCTTACTGTCGATGCCGTTCCGTCCGCCGTGCGTGCGCCGCGCAAGCGCGGTTCTCTGCGCGCTCATGCTGCTGATGACCGCGCAGTCGGGCGCCTTTTCCTATCAGGGCTATCTGCTGGCCGTGCGCGCCGAACTGCAGCAGCGCATGGAGGCGCGCTTCGGCAGCAAGGCCGGTCCGCGGCTGGCGGAACTGGCCGAGGCGCTGACCGCGGCCGCACAGATCACCGAGGAGGCCGCGCGTGTCGAGCGCATCAACGTGATCGCAAACCGGGCGCGCTACGCCACCGACCCTGTACTCTGGCAATCGGAAGACTACTGGGCGACGCCGGCCGAGTTCACCGCCATCGCCGCCGGCGACTGCGAGGACTATGCACTGGCCAAGTATTTCGCGCTGCGCGAACTTGGCATGCCGGCCGACAAGCTGCGCATCACCTATGTGCGCCTGCTGCGACAGGGACGACTGGAAAATCACATGGTGCTGGCCTACTACCCGGAAGCGGGTGCGGAGCCCTGGGTAATGGACAATCTCGAAAAGCGCTTTCTGCCGGCACGCGAGCGCACCGACCTGACGCCGGTGTACAGCTTCAATGACGACCGCGTGTGGAAGGTGCAGGGCGGTGGCGATCGCGAACTGGGATCGCCGCAGCAGCTGCGAAAATGGCGTGAATTGCTCGACCGCGTGCGAGGAGAACTTCAATGATGAACAGCCTGCGCCTGCGCCTTCTGGCGGCGCTGCTCGGTGTCGGCGTGCTGGCGTTCGCGGCTGCGCTGGTGACCGCACTGTGGGTGTCGCGCGACCGGGTCGAGGCTCAGATGGCCAGTCAGGCACAGTCGATCGCACTGTCGCTGACGGTTGCGCTGACTGCCGGTGGAGAGCCGGCGCTGCAGAACGCCGAAAGCCTGGTCGAGCCGGTGTTCGACCAGAGCTATCTGCGTCGCATCGCGGTACGCGACGGCAGGGGCAAGGTCATCGCCTCGCGTGAGGCACCGGCGCGGCTGGACGGCGGTGCGCCGCAGTGGTTCGTCGATCTGCTGCCGCTGGCGTCCGGCGCACAGACGTCGGACATCATGTCCGGCTGGCGCATCGCCGGTAGCGTGCTGGTCGAACCGCATCCGCACTGGGCGCAGCTGCAGCTGTGGACGGTGGCGCAGACGCTGCTGATCTGGATGGGTGGCGGATTGGCCGCCGCATGCGTGCTCGGCCTGGCTGCGCTGCGCTGGGGGCTGCGGCCACTGCGCCGGGTGCAGCAGTCGGCCGTGTCGGCGGCGGCGCGCAAGTTCGTGCCGATCGATGAGACACGTATCCCGGGCGAACTGCAGCCGCTGGTCGGTGCCTTCAACCGCATGCTGGGCGCGATGGCGCAGGCGCTCGACACCGAAGCCGGCCGCGCCGAGCGCTTCCGGGATCAGGCGCTGGTCGATGAACTGACCGGGCTGCCGAACCGGCGCGGTTTCCGCGCCGCGCTCGAAGCGCGCATCGAGGCCGGTCAGCGTGACGGCTGGCTGGTGCTGATGCGCGTCGAGGGGCTCGAAGATCTGAATCATCTGTACGGGCGCGAAGCGGTCGATGACCTGCTGACCGAATCGGCTGGCTTCATGTCGGCACTCGACGCTGTCGCGCTGCGCGGCCGGGTCGAAGGCGCCTGCTTCGCGCTGCTGATCGATGCCGACGAAGACGGGACCTCGCTGATGCTGCGCGGTCTGCTGGCCCGACTCAACAGTCTGGCCGGTGCTGCCGGTTCCGGTCAGGCCTATGCCTGGCGCGCCGGTGCTGCCGACTGCGACGGTGACTGCGATGCCGCGCGCTGGCTGGCTGCGGCCGACCGCGCGCTGCATCAGTGGCGCATCGAAAGCGGCAGCCTGCCGGTGCTCGCCCACGCCCGTGAGGCCGAAGCTGGTGCCGGCGGGCTGCGCACTCAGGTGCGCGACCTGATCTGCCAGGGCCGCATCGCCTTCGCCACCCAGGCCACGCTGGCGCTGGACGACGGGCGTACCGGCGCGACACTGCATCTGGAACTGCGCGCCGTACTCGATGCCGGCGACCGCCTGATCCGCGCCGCCGAATACATGGCCTACGCCGGCGAAATCCGCGTATCCGCCGCGCTCGACAGCGCCTGCCTGATGCGCGCGCTGGAACACGCCAGGGCACGTCGCGACGGCGTCACCACCGTGGTCAACGTCAGTGCAGCGACACTGACCGATCCCGACATCCTGCGCTGGGTGAGCGGCTACCGGAACGATGCGCGCCATGGCGACTTCATCCTCGAATTTTCCGAATCCGCGCTGCTGGCCGACCCGGATGCCGCCGAGGCGTTTGCCCAGGTAGCGCAGGCGAGCGGGCTGGCGCTCGGCATCAAGCACTTCGGACTGCACGCGAACGCACTGTCGCTGCTGCGCCGGCTGCGTCCGGCGCACGTGAAATTCTCCGCGACGCTGACCCGCGAGGCGCTGCACAGCCCGGATTCCGGCGCCTATGTCGCATCCCTGGCCGGCATTGCGTCCGCGCTGTCGATCACGCCGATCGCGGTTGCGGTGGAAAATCCTGACGCACTGCAGTCGCTGCACGCACTCGGGTTCCGGGCGGTGCAGGGCGAGGCGGTGGCGGCGGAAAGCGTGCCGGCCGTGTCGGGCCGGACGGATTGACGCGGCGTCAGTTCAGCGACGGCGTCGGTCGCCCGGTCGAGTCGTTGGCGACGCAGGCGGGGGGCGTATCGAGGTTCAGGTGCAACAGCCGGGCCGGCGCGCCGACCCGTTCGCAGGTGCGCTCGCTGCCGCAGGGGCGGAACCCGAATTCGCGCTGATAGTAGCGGGCGTGCCGCGGATTGACCTCGATCACGCAGTCGGTCGCCGCCAGCGCAACCTGACCCAGCAGCAGCGCACGGCGGATCAGTTCGAGCGCGAGATCGGTGTCCCGGCCCAGTCGTCCGGCCGCATCCCGGTCTATCGCGAAGCGCGTGTATTCGACCAGACGGCGGCCGCGCTGGCGCAGTTCCCCTATCTGTTCGGCAAAGCCATGTTCGGCGTGCAGGCGCTGTCGCACGCCGCAGCGCACGGTGATCGTGCCGACCGGCGTGCCGTCGCAGCGGGCCAGCAAGGTCGTTTCACCGCCAGCCGGCGTCACCGCCCGGACGTCGTAGCCGCGCCAGCCGTAGCAGCGCCTGACCAGTGACGCTGCCGCCGCCAGGTCGGCTGCGTCGCCGGCAATGACGAATTCCGTCCGTGCGGTGATGCGCGGCGAAGGTGTGCCGACGACCGCCAGCCGCGGCCGGGGGCGACGGAACGGCGTGACCAGAAAACGGACGTCGTTGGCGGCGTAATGACGGATGTGCGGTGACATGCCGGGACCTCGTGCGGTGACCGGCAGGCGGGCAGGTGCGTGCCGGTTTGTGTCGTTCGGCAAAGACGGCCGCTTCCGTGACTCTGTTCCTTGCCGTCCGACAACGCTAATCCCGGCTCATGTCAGAAGCTTGATCGCAAGTTGAAGCTTTTCTTGCGGTGCCATGACTGGGGCCACAACACCTAGTGCAGCGGCCCCAGACGCGATACCGCTTCGGCCGTGGCCCGGGCCGAAGCTTCCGCGACGTCCATCCACACCGTGCCGTCCGGACCGAGGCGCGCACCAAGGCCCATCTGCCCGAGCACCGCGATGACACGCGTGCGCAGCATGTCGGTCTGCAGCGTGCGGGCGTCGCCATCGCTGGCCGCCGCGCCGGCGAGCAGTGCAGCGATGCGCGGCCATTCGCGCCCGAGCATCGACGAGGCGATGCCGGCCTGCAGTTCCGGCGCGATGTCGGCCGCGGTGCGGCCCAGGCCGGCCAGATAGCCCATGCAGAAGGCGGTGGTCTGCATCAGGTGGGTCAGCCGGGCAACGCCCAGACCGACCAGCGTTTCCAGGTCGCCGTCTATGCGGTAGTCGGCCAGCGCCCGTTCGCTGGCCGCCGGCAGTTCGTCGAGCAGGCGCAGCAGGTGCGGCAGCAGCAGGTCGGCGTCACCGGGCAGCGACCAGGCGCTGCTGCGGTTGGCCCGGTACTCGTCCAGCATCAGCGCGGCGATCGGCGCGAACTGCGCGGCGAGTGCGTCGGCAGGCACCCCGTCCGCACCGCCGGCGGCGATTTCCGCCCGCCACAGCTCGCGGTGCAGCGCATGCACCATGGGCAGCAGCTGATCGGCCTCGCCGGCCAGCGACTGCTCGACGAAAGGCGCGGCCAGGTAAAGCGTGAAGCCGTCGCTGTCGTCCTGCCGGAGCAGCGGCGGCATGTCGGCCGGTGCGCCGCCGGATGGCGCGTGCGGCATGTCGTCGGTGACCACCAGCGCACGCAGGCGCGTGCGGTCCAGTCCGCCGTCGCGCGCGTACAGCCGGTCGAGCAGGTCGGACAGCGTGCTGCGCAGTGTGGCGGCACCGGCCTGCAGGCGGTCGCCGCGGATGTCTATCGTGTGCATCGTGGGCACCCTGCATTCTTTCGGGAGCCGGAGCATAGCCAGCCGTGACGCCGCCGTCCAATCTGCGGTCGTCCCGGCGTCGTTCATGCCGGAATGCGAAAAAACCGTCCGGCCGGATCGGCCTGAGGTACGCGGTATGGGCGCGGCGACGGCGCACTTTTCCGGATGTTGTCCTAGACTGAACCGGACTGAATCCAGAGATCGCGTCGGGCCGGCCTGCTCCGGACGCCGGCGCCGGACTGCAAGCTTCCTTGCCTCCGGGGAGTGCCGCCATGTTGCGCGAATCATTTCAGCGGGCCGCGTCGCCCGACGCCGCACGTTCCGCCAGACATCGCATGTTCTCCAGCCTGCTCGCCAGGGCTGGCATCCGGCTCGACGGGCCGTCGGCGTGGGACATGCAGCTCAGGGCTGCAGGCGTGCCCGAGCGCGTGCTGGCGCAGGGCAGCCTCGGTCTGGGCGAGTCCTACATGGACGGCGAGTGGGACGCCGAACGGCTCGATGAATTCTTCGCCCGGCTGCTGCGCGCACGCCTTGGCGAACAGGTGCAGCCGGCCGCCATCCTGGTCCATGCGCTCGGCGCCCGGCTGATCAACCGGCAGACCCGTCGCCGCGCCTGGCAGGTCGGCGAGCGACACTACGACCTCGGCAACGATTTCTACGCCGCCATGCTCGATCCGCGCATGACCTACACCTGCGGCTACTGGCAGGATGCCTCCGATCTGGCGGCCGCGCAGGACGCCAAGCTCGACCTGATCTGCCGCAAGCTGGGACTGCAGCCGGGCATGCGGCTGCTCGACATCGGTTGCGGCTGGGGCAGCCTGATGGGCTACGCCGCCGCGCATTTCGGTGTCGAATGCGTCGGCGTCACGGTGTCGCGCGAACAGGTCGAATGGGGACGCAGTCGCTATGCCGGCCTGCCGGTCGAATTCCGCCTGCAGGATTACCGCGAGGTCGACGAGCGCTTCGACCGCATCGCCAGCGTCGGCATGTTCGAGCATGTCGGCCATAAGAATTACCGCGTCTTCATGTCGTCGGTGCTGCGCTGCCTGCAGCCGGATGGCCTGTTCCTGCTGCACACGATAGGCAGGAACACGCGCCGCGGCGCGATCGATCCATGGGTGGACCGCTACATCTTCCCCAATGGCGAACTGCCGTCGATCGGGCAGATCGGCGACGCGCTGGACGACCTGTTCGTGGTCGAGGACCTGCACAATTTCGGCGCCGACTACGACCGCACGCTGATGGCTTGGCATGCCAATTTCGAGGCTGCCTGGCCGCAGTTCAGCGAACGCCTCGGCGAGCGCTTCCGCCGCATGTGGCGCTACTACCTGCTGTCCAGCGCCGGCGCCTTCCGCGCGCGCGACATCCAGCTGTGGCAGTGGGTGCTGTCGCCGCGCGGCATCGACGGCGGCTACCGGCGCCCCTGAGCCAGCCGGAAGAGCCGTTCATCGCGGGGTGAACGGTGCGGTGATTTGCCGGATTCCGGTCGCCTCACCAGCGTCGCACACCGGACCTAAATAGCCGCCCGTACTCATGTCATGCGGGCGACGTGGTTCATCAAAAACGATTAAGCTGGCGACCCGAAAGGCATAAACGCTGCGCCTTCAGGCGGCGATTCAAGGGGTGTCCGGTTTGATGGTTTGTTTCGTACTGTACGTAAACTCAGATACAGGCGGGAAACGCCGCGCATACGTTACGAATCCGGTGTCCGTTTTGTCCGTCATAGCGGACACCGGGTGTTCTTACTGGACGTTTATGACGTCGACTTCACGTTAGGCCGCAGCATGTCGTGGCTGCCACAAGATTGGGTCAGCTTTCTCTGGGGCGCTGTCGTCGCAGGCGTCGGCATTCTTGCGTCTGGCTTCTTCAAGAAGCTCGGTGAGGATCTCTATGCCTGGTCAAAGCGCAAGGTGGTCCCCGACAAACCCGAGCCAGTCCGAGTTGAGGAGATCGG
>DATCUL010000244.1:0-4530 GCA_036567405.1 Methyloversatilis sp.
CAGCGGCCGCTGCGCGCGGTGCTCCGCCACCGCGCGGCCGATGTCCGCCAGTTCGCTGTAGCGCACGCCGGACGGGCAGGTCGATTCGCAGTTGCGGCAGGTCAGGCAGCGATCCAGGTGCGGCAGCACGGTGTCCGCGGCCAGCTCGCCCTCGAGCATCTGCTTTATCAGGTAGATGCGTCCGCGAGGGCCGTCGAGTTCATCGCCGAGCAGCTGATAGGTCGGGCAGGTGGCGTTGCAGAAGCCGCAATGCACGCACTTGCGCAGCACCGCCTCGGCAGCGTCGCCCTGCGGCGTGTGGCGGATGAAATCGGCCAGTCCGGTCTTCATCGGTCGGCCCTCAAAGGTCAGCGTACAGTCGTCCGGGGCTGAACACACCGGACGGATCGAATGCCTGTTTCAGGCGGCGGTGCACGGCCATCACCTCGGGCGCCAGCGGCTCGAACACGTCCTGCTCCCGGTCCAGGGCTCGCCCGCCGCGGAACAGCGTGCTGTGGCCACCGATGGCCGCGACCACATGGCGCAGCGCATCGGCATCGACGTCGCTGCGCAGCCAGCGCTGCATGCCGTTCCACTCGATCAGCCGGGCGCCGTCGAGAGGCAGATGCGGCGCCAGCGGCGGCAGCGCGATGCGCCACAGCGGCGCCGGACCCTCGAAGAAGGCATGCCGGTGTTCGCGCACGTCCTGCCAGAACGCATCGGCCTCGACTTCGCCGAGCACCTCGCCGCCGATCAGCCTGGCAGCCGCCTCGAGCGCCGGCCGTGCGCCGGACAGGCGCACCGACAGCAACCCGTCGTGCCAGCAGGTGGCCGACACCGGGACCGGCTGCGCACCCCACTCACGCATGCACTGCAGCGCGGCGGCTTCGTCCAGCGCCAGCACATGCGTCTGCTGTGCCAGCGGCCGCGGCAGCACTTTCATCGTCACGTCGAGTATCAGGCACAGCGTGCCGAAACTGCCGGCGATCAGCCGCGACACGTCGAAACCGGCGACGTTCTTCATGACCTGGCCACCGAAGCGCAGCACGCGGCCCTGACCGTCCATCACGGTGACGCCGAGCACGAAGTCGCGCAGGCTGCTCGATGCGATGCGGCGCGGTCCCGACAGACCGCTGGCCAGCGCGCCGCCGAGCGTGGCATGCGTGCCGAAGTGCGGCGGCTCGAACGCCAGCATCTGCTTGTTATGCGCCAGCAGCGACTCGATGTCGGCCAGCCGCGTGCCGGCATGCGCGGTGAGGTAGAGCTCGGACGGCTCGTAGGCGATCACGCCCTGCGCGCCGCGCATGTCCAGCGGCGTGCCGGCCAGATGCAGCGCGAGGAAATCCTTCGAGCCGCTGCCGTGCGGACGCAGCGCGCGGCCCTGTGCCGCGGCATCCAGAACCTGTTCGCGCAGTGCGGAAATCAGTGGCGTCGTCATCGTCAAAAGCGCGGCAGGTCCGGGTGAGGCAGCTGACCGTGATGCACGTGCATGCGGCCCATCTCGGCGCAGCGGTGCAGCGTGGGCACCGCCTTGCCGGGGTTCATCAGGCCGGCCGGATCGAACGCCGCCTTCACGCGATGGAACAGGTCCAGCTCGTCGGCGGCGAACTGCACGCACATCTGGTCGATCTTCTCCAGACCGACACCGTGCTCGCCGGTGATGGTGCCCCCGAGCGCGATCGACAGTTCGAGGATTTCGACACCGAAGGCTTCGGCGCGATGCAGCGAATCCGGGTCGTTCGAATCGAACAGGATCAGCGGGTGCAGATTGCCGTCGCCGGCATGGAACACATTGAGGCAGCGCAGCCCGTACTTCACGGACATCGCATTCATCGCTTCCAGCATGTCGGCCAGCTTGCGGCGAGGAATGGTGCCGTCCATGCAGTAGTAGTCGGGCGACATGCGTCCTGCGGCCGGGAAGGCCGCCTTGCGTCCGGCCCAGAAGCGCAGCCGTTCCGCCTCGTCGTTCGACACCCGGACTTCGGTCGCGCCGGCCGCGTCGAGCAGCGCCCGCATGCGGGCGATCTCGTCCTGCACTTCCTCCTCGGTGCCATCGGCCTCGCACAGCAGGATGGCGGCGGCGTCCAGCGGATAGCCGGCATGGACGAAATCCTCGACCGCCACGGTGGCACCCTGATCCATCATTTCCAGACCGGCGGGAATGATGCCGGCGGCGATGATGTCGGCCACCGCCTGTCCGGCGCTGCGCACGTCGCCAAAGGCGGCCAGCACACAGCGCGCGACGCGCGGCCGCGGCACCAGCTTGACCGTCACCTCGGTGACGACGCCGAGCAGCCCTTCCGAGCCGATGGTCACCGCCAGCAGGTCGTAGCCCGGACTGTCCGGCGCCGCGCTGCCGATCTCCATCACCTCGCCGGCCATATTGACCATGCGTACGCGCAGCACGTTGTGCACGGTCAGACCGTACTTCAGGCAATGCACGCCGCCCGAATTCTCCGCAACATTGCCGCCAATGCTGCAGGCGATCTGCGACGACGGGTCTGGCGCGTAATACAGACCATATGGTGCCGCCGCCTCCGACACCGCGAGATTGCGCACGCCCGGCTGCACCACCGCCTGCTGGGCGAGCCGGTCGATCGACACGATGCGGTTCAGGCGCGCCGTCGACAGCACGACGCCCTGCCTGTGCGGCGTGGCGCCACCGGACAGGCCGGTGCCGGCACCGCGCGGCACCACCGGCACGCCTAGCGCGTGACAGGTCCGCAGCACCCCGATGACCTGCTGTTCGGTGGTCGGCAGCGCGACCGCCAGCGGCTGCTCGCGTATCAGCATCAGTCCGTCGCACTCGTAGGCGCGCAGCAGGCCGGCGTCGGTGATCAGGCAGTCCGCCGGCAGGACGCGTGACAGCGCGGCAATCAGGGTGGGCGTATCGGGAGCGGACACGGCAGGCACGGGCTCGTACGGAAGGCGGTTCGGATTCCGATCATACCTGCAGACATCCGGCACCGGACCCTTCCCACCCCCGATCCCCGATGATCAAAAATCACAAAACAATAGTATATTGTGCGTATTGCACAAACTAAACCTGACCATGTCCGTTGCCGTTGCGAACAAGCCCGATCAGTCGGCCGTACTGGCGGAAGCGCTGGTCAGTGCCGGCCGCATGCTGGGCATGAACCAGACCGAACTGGGGCGGGTCATCGGCAAGGACCGCAGCGCGGTCAGCCGCGGCCAGATCGATCCGGCGTCGAAGGCGGGCGAACTGGCGCTGCTGCTGATCCGTGTCTATCGCGCGCTGTATGTGCTGGTCGGCGGCGACATCACGGCCATGCAGCACTGGATGCGCACCGAAAACCGGCATACCGGCGGCATCCCGCTGGAACAGCTCAGGACCATACAGGGCCTGGTCCAGGTGCTCGAATATCTCGACGCGATGCGCGGTAAGGTGTGATGGACATCTGGGCCGAAGCGGACGGCGCACGCCACATCGCGCCCGTCGCCGGCATCCTGCTGCGCATGGTGGAAAGCCAGGAACAGGTCGCGACCACCCGGCTGGTCGACGCGCTCGACAAGCAACAGGTACTGGAAGCACTGCTCGAAGGCACCAAGCCGGCCTGGCGTGCCGGTACCGAACGCCTGCACTACCTGCTGGCCACGCCGTTCCGCTACCCGCCGCTGCGCTACGGCTCGCGCTTTGGCCGGCGCAGCGAACCGGCGCTGTTTTACGGCGCACTGTCGCTGCCGACGCTGCTGGCCGAGGCGGCCTACTACCGATTCGTGTTCTGGCACGGCATGACCGTGCCGCCCCCCACGCCGCTCGGCACGCAACATTCGGTGTTCGAGACGCCTTATGCGAGCACTCGGGGCATCCGGCTGCAGTACGCGCCGTTCGACGGATGGCAGGCTGCGCTGACCGACCCGGCCGACTATCGCGACACGCAGGTGCTGGGAACAGCCATGCGTGCAGCCGGCGTCGCCGCATTCGAATACCGCTCGGCACGCGACCCGGCGCGCGGCCTCAACGTCGCACTGTTCGACCCCGAGGCCCTGACCCAGACGCGCCCGAGCTACATCGAACAGTGGCTGGCGGAAACGACCGCCGACCGCGTGCGCTACGTCAGCCAGGGCGCTGCGCAGGCTTTCGACTTTCCGCTCGGACTGTTTGCCATCGACGGACGTCTGCCCCAGCCGGCGTTCTAGGCTCCGCCCAGTTCGCGCGTCAGGTCGGCCGCAGCCACCACGCGGCAGCCAACCGGATTCTGTCCGGACCACAGCGGCGAGAAGTCGTCGCGCCCGAGGCTTTCGGCCCTGGCCCGCAGCGGCGCGACAGCTGCCGTTGCGAGCGGAAAGGCCGGTGCCAGTGCGCTGATCGGCCCACGCTCGGCGATGAAGCGATTGACCAGACCGCGCGCCGGACGTCCGGAAAACAGGTTGGTCAGCACCGTGTCGCGGCGTTGCGGATCGAGCAATGCCTTCCGGTGCAACGGGCCGGTGCTGGCTTCGGGACACAGCAGGTAGGCGGTGCCGACCTGCACGCCCGCAGCCCCGAGCGCCCGCGCCGCCCGCACGCCACGCACGTCGGCAATGCCA
>DATCUL010000245.1:0-2546 GCA_036567405.1 Methyloversatilis sp.
CCCGGCGCGCGGCGCCGGCGGCGGACTGCAGCCAGCATGCCGATGCCGGCCAGCCACATCGCGGCTTCCGCGGGTTCGGGTACGGCGGTGACGGAAATGGCGTCGATGAAGGGACCGGCCGCGGCATAGACGGTCGACGTACTGCGGAAGCCCAGCGTGCTGCTGCCGGACGCGGCCTGCACGAGGAAGGAGTGGCCTTCCCAGCGCAGATTGCTCCAGCGGTCGCCGCTCTGGTGCAGATAGGTCGCCGTGTCCGCGGTCGCGCCATTCCACAGCGCCACGAGGCTCTTGGCGCCGTCGGCCGACGTGCTGCCATTGGGGCCGGCGTTGCCGGACATCCAGTAGTCGACGCGGTACCACTGGCCGGCGACCGTGTCGAAGGTCTGGCTGATCGTGCCCGGCCCCTGGGTGCCGTTGAGGTCGACGAACCACAGCCCGTCGCTGGCCGCGCCCACCGTGTCGCCGGCGCCACTGTAGCCGGCCTTGACGTATTCGATGTTCGCTCCGGAGACGGTCCAGCCATTGGCCGTCGTGTTCGCGGATACGGTCTGTATGTAACCGGCGGCACCGGATTCCAGACTGCCGTTGGCCAGCGGGGCGGCGGTGGCGAATGCCGGCACGGCAGCGAGGGCTGCGGCGGACAGCAGGCGCAGGATGTAGGACATGGGAAAGACCTCGATCGTTATTTTTGGTCGTGCAAGGGTAGCAGCGCAGCGGGACTGTTCGATCGCGCGGTGTGGCGAGTCGCGCTCCGGAATCAGAAAAAACTGTGTCGGTAGTGAAAAAATCACGTGTCCGCCCCGGGTGTGGCCAGGGGCCGGACTCACACCTCGAGCGGATCGACGTCTACATGCCAGCGCAGGCCGCGGGCGACCCGCAGGCGGTAGAGATTGGCCATCAGCGGCCCCAGCAGCGCGCGCAGCTGCGGGCGGCTGCGCGACTCGATCACCAGCTGGGCGCGTTCGCGACCGGCGCGGCGCACCATGCGCATCGGCACCGCGTCATAGATCTGCACGCCATCCACCTCCAGCGCCAGCGCGGCGCGCCGCGCCGCGGCCAGGAAGTCGAGGGCGGGCGGCAGTTCCGGTGCGTCCGCGCTGAGCATGATCTGGAAACCGTGCGGCGGCAGGCCGAGCAGGGCGCGTTCCTCCAGCTGGCTGCGCGCGAAACCGTCGAAGTCGTGTGCGCGCAGCGCGGCGAACAGCGGATGTTCGGGCTGCGCGGTCTGGATCAGCACTTCACCGGCGGTACCGGCGCGTCCGGCGCGTCCGCCGACCTGCATCAGCTGCGCGAACAGCCGCTCCTGCGCACGGAAGTCGGCGGCGTGCAGCGAGGCGTCCGCACCCACCACACCGACCAGCGTGATACCCGGAAAATCGTGGCCCTTTGCCAGCAGCTGCGTGCCGACCACGAGATCGACCTGACCGGAGCGGATCAGATCGAGTTGCTGCTGCCAGTGCTCGCGCCCGCGCACGTTGTCGCGGTCGATGCGCAGCAGCCGTGCGCCGGGGAAACGGCCGGCCAGGGTTTCCTCCAGCCTCTGCGTGCCGCGGCCATAGCCCTGGATGTCCTGGTTGCCGCATTTCGGGCAGGCGTGCGGTACCGGGCCTTCGGCGCCGCAGTGGTGGCAGCGCAGCCGCCGGTCGGCGGCGTGCAGCACCAGATGGGCGGTGCATTGCGTGCAGCCGGCTGCCCAGCCGCAGGCCGGACAGGACAGTACCGGCGCGTAACCGCGCCGGTTGATGAACAGCAGGCTCTGTTCGCCGCGCTCGAGCCGTGACTGCAGCGCCCGGATCAGCGGCGCGCTCAGTCCGTCGTCGGCGCGGAACACCCGGGTGTCGATCAGGTGCACGTCGGGCAGGCTGGCTGCTCCGGCGCGCGTGGTCAGCCGCAGCCAGCGGTAGCGGCCGTCGATCGCGTGCCGCAGCGATTCCAGCGACGGCGTGGCGCTGCCCAGCACGATGGGCACGTTCTCGTGGCGTGCGCGCCAGATCGCGACATCACGTGCCGAGTAGCGCACGCCCTCGGTCTGGCGGAACGAGGCATCGTGTTCCTCGTCGAGCACGATGCAGCCCAGTCGCGGCAGTGGCGCAAACACGGCCAGCCGGGTGCCGAGCAGGATGTCCGCCTCGCCCGACTGCGCGGCCGCCCAGGCCATGGCCCGGGTGCCGTCGCTCATCTCGCTGTGCATCACGTGCAGGCAGGCGCGCGGAAAGCGTGCGGCAACGCGGCTCTGCAGCTGCGGTGTCAGCGCGATTTCGGGCACCAGCAGCAGGCTCTGCCGGCCGGCGGCGATCTGCGCCTCGATCAGCCGCAGATAGACCTCGGTCTTGCCGCTGCCGGTCACACCGTGCAGCAGGCTGACCGCGTAACCCGGGGCGGTCTGCAGCGCGGCCAGCGCGGCGGCCTGGTCGGCGCTCAATACGTGGGCCGTTTCGGCCACCGAGCCGGACAGTGCTGTTTCGATGTGGCCGGCGGCGATCAGCCGCTCCATCACCGCGCCTGCGCGGGTCGACAGTGCGCGCAGCTCGCCTTCGTTCAGCGTG
>DATCUL010000246.1:0-10093 GCA_036567405.1 Methyloversatilis sp.
GGCTTTGCCTACTACATCGAGAACAAGGACAAGCTGAAGGCGGTGCCGATCGTCAATCCGAAGACCGGCAAGGCGGTCGAGCCGTCGCTCGAAGCAGTGATCTCGGGTGACTACCAGCCGCTGTCGCGCCCGATCTTCATCTACGTCAATGCCGCGTCGGTGGATAAGCCGGAGGTGAAGGAATTCGTCGAGTTCTATCTGAAGAACGCGAGTGCGCTGACCAAGGAGGTGAAGTACGTGCCGCTGGCCGATGCCGACTATACGCACGCGCTGAACAACTTCGCGAAGAAGAAGACCGGTACCGCTTTCGGTGGTCACTCGGAAGTCGGGGTCAAGGTGTCTGACCTGCTCAAGCGTGATCCGAAGGAATAAACGCAACGGTACGAAAGCCCCGGGCTGATACCCGGGGCTTTTTGCTGTTCGGTGCCCAGTCAGGGCCGGTGCCCGATAAAATGTCTTCCTCCTCCATGTCAGCCCACGCCCCGACCATGTCAGTCCCCCCGTCGAGTGTTCCGGATGCGGTCAGCGACCGCTTGCGCAAACGCGCGTCCCGCCATGTGAAGGAACGGGTGATCGAATTCATCCTCTTTTCGGCGGCCTCGATTTCGGTGCTGACGACGATAGCCATCGTGTACGTGCTGGTCAGCGAATCGCTGGCGCTGTTCGAGCACGTGTCAGTGTGGGATTTCCTGACCGATACGCAATGGACGCCGCTGTTCGACGACGCGCACTACGGCATCATGGTGCTGCTGTCCGGCACGATTACCAGTTCATTCGTGGCACTCGCGGTGGCGCTGCCGCTCGGGACGATCATCGCGATCTATCTGTCGGAATTCGCGTCATTCAGGACGCGCGAGATCGCAAAGCCCTTTCTCGAATTGCTCGGTGGCGTGCCGACCATCATCTACGGCTACTTCGCGCTGGTGGTGATCACGCCGCTGCTGCAGCTGATATTTCCCGATCTGCCCGGCTTCAGTTTGTTGTCTGCCGGTCTGGTGATGGGCGTCATGATCATTCCCTACGTCAGTTCGCTGTCGGAAGACGCGATGCGCGCGGTTCCGATGAGCTTGCGCGAAGGTTCCTACGCGATGGGCGCGACCCGTCTGCAGACCGCGCTGCGCACGGTGGTGCCGGCTGCGACGTCGGGCATTGCATCGGCCTACATTCTGGGTATTTCGCGCGCAGTCGGCGAAACCATGATTCTCGCGGTCGCCGCCGGCATGCAGCCCAACCTCACCTTCAATCCGACCGAACCCGGTGCGACCATCACGTCCTACATCGTTCAGGTGGCGCTGGGCGACCTTCCGCACGGGTCCGTCGGTTACCAGACGATCTTCGCCGCGGGCCTCACGCTAATGCTGATGACCTTGTGCTTCAACCTGCTTGGCTATTACCTGCGCAAGCGTTTCCGTGAGGTGTACTGAGCCATGAACCAACAGGACATCCTGGCCATCCGGGCCATCATCACCCGCCACAAGCGCTGGGACATGCTGTTCGGCCTGCTCGGTCTGCTGGCGCTGATGATCGGCGTGCTGACCTTCACCGCGCTGTTTGCAGACATGGCGATGAAGGGAGCGGCACGCATCGACTACGACTTCATGACCAACTTCCCGTCGCGCCGCGCGGGGAGCGCCGGCATCCTCTCGGCCTGGGTGGGCACGATACTGGTCATGCTGGTGACTGCGCTGTCGGCCGTGCCGCTGGGAGTTGCCGCAGGGGTCTATCTCGAGGAATACGCGCCCAAGAACTGGGTGACCGACATCATCGAGATCAACGTGACCAATCTCGCCGGCGTGCCGTCCATCGTCTATGGCCTGCTGGCGCTCGGCCTGTTTGTTTACAAGTTCGGTTTCGGGCAGAGCATCCTGTCGGCCGGCCTGACGCTCGGCCTGCTCATCCTTCCGGTGGTGATCGTCGCCACGCGCGAGTCGATCCGCGCGATTCCGCAGATGGTCCGCGAGGGTGCCTATGCCTGCGGTGCCACAACCTGGCAGATGGTTCGCGACCATATCATTCCGTATTCCAGCGCCGGCATTCTGACCGGCATCATCATCGGCATGGCACGTGCGATCGGCGAGACGGCGCCCATCATCACCATTGGTGCGCTGACCTTCATCGCCTTCCTGCCGCCGGCGCCGGTCAATGAAGTGTTCCCCTTCCTGCATTTCGACTGGTTGATGGCGCCATTCACCGTGATGCCGATCCAGATGTTCAACTGGACTTCGCGCCCGGAGGCTGCGTTCCAGGTGAATGCCGCGGCTGCAGGCTTCATCCTGGTACTGATGACGCTGGCCATGAACGGCGTTGCGATCTGGCTGCGCTATCGCCTGCGCCGCAACATCAAGTGGTAATCCGGGCGGCTGCCCCTGCACACTCCAAATCAAGAGACAGATCATGACCACTGTTGCCGACCCGAATATCGCCACCAAGGCGGAAGTCCAGAACCTCAATTTCCACTACGGTGCCTTCCATGCGCTCAAGGGCATCAACATGCCGGTGCATGAAAAGAAGGTGACTGCGCTGATCGGCCCGTCGGGTTGCGGCAAGTCGACGCTGCTGCGCTGCTTCAACCGCATGCACGACCTCTACCCGGGCAACCGCTACGACGGGAAGATCCTGCTGCACCCGGACAACACCAACCTGCTGGACGAAGAAGTCGATCCGATCGAGGTGCGGATGCGCATCAGCATGGTTTTCCAGAAACCGAATCCGTTTCCCAAGTCGATCTATGAAAACGTTGCCTACGGCTTGCGCGTGCGCGGCGAGAAGCGCCGCTCGGTGATAGACGAACGGGTGGAGCAGGCTCTGCGGGGTGCTGCGCTGTGGGAGGAGGTGAAGCATCGCCTCAATGAACTCGGCGCCAATCTGTCGGGTGGTCAGCAGCAGCGCCTGTGCATTGCGCGGGCGCTGGCCACCGATCCCGAGATCATCCTGTTCGACGAACCGACTTCGGCACTCGATCCGATCGCCACGGCGAGCATCGAGGAACTGGTGACGGAACTGAAGGACAAGGTGACCATACTGATCGTCACCCACAACATGCAGCAGGCAGCGCGTGTCAGCGACTACACCGCATACATGTATATGGGCGAACTGGTCGAATTCGGACTGACCGACCAGATCTTCATCAAGCCGCAGCGCAAGGAAACCGAGGACTACATCACTGGCCGTTTCGGCTGATTGGTGCCCCGCCATACCGCGACAGATACCGCATTCCCCTGATGCCCCGGATTTTTGCGTACGCTTGCGCTAGAATCCGGGGCTTTGCTTTTGGTACGAGACTGTGTCGGCAACGCGCAAACTGGTGGTCGGGAACTGGAAAATGCATGGCGGGCTGGGCGCGAACGCCAGTCTGCTCGGCGCGCTGCGTGCTGCGGGCCCGCAAGGATGTCCGTCGGCGGTCTGCGTTCCATTCCCGTATCTGCAACAGGCAGGAAGCCTGCTCGACGGGTCGGGCATCGAGTGGGGGGCGCAGAACGTCAGCGAGCACCCCTCCGGTGCCTACACCGGTGAGGTGTCGGCAGCGATGGTTGCCGATTTTTCCTGTCGTTACGTCATTGTGGGGCACTCGGAGCGTCGCGCGATCTATGGTGAAAGCGATGCGCTGGTTGCGGCAAAGGTCGACGTGGTGATCGCTGCCGGTCTCGTCCCCATCCTTTGTGTCGGTGAGACACTGGATGAGCGCGAGCGCGGAGTGACTGAAGCGGTCGTCGGTCGCCAGCTTCAGGCCGTATTCGACCGCTCCGGTGCTGCTGCGCTTGCCGCATGCGTCATCGCCTATGAGCCGGTGTGGGCAATCGGCACGGGCGTTACGGCGTCGCCGGCACAGGCGCAGGCTGTTCATGCATTCATCCGCGCTCGCCTCGGTGTCTGGTGTGGCGGCGATGCGGCGGCGCGTTCCACGATTCTTTACGGCGGCAGTGTCAAGCCGCAAAACGCGGCCGAACTTTTCGGCCAGGCCGACATTGATGGTGGTCTTATTGGTGGTGCATCGCTGGTGGCAGGGGATTTCCTGGCTATCGTCGCCGCTGCTGCTGCATCTTGAGGTGATTTGATGGGTATCGTTTTTTCGGTTGTACTTTCCATTCATATTCTCGCCGGCGTCGGTGTGATCGTGTTGGTGCTCCTGCAGCATGGCAAGGGTGCCGACATGGGGGCTGCCTTCGGTAGCGGTGCTTCCGGCAGCCTGTTCGGTTCGTCGGGCTCCGCCAACTTTCTCAGCCGCACGACGGCTGCGCTGGCGGCAGTGTTTTTCTGTACCAGCCTGGCGCTCAGTTACATTGCAACCAACCAGCCCAGGTCCGGCGCCAGTTCGGTGATCGATGCCGCCAAGTCGATCAATGTGCCGGTGGCGCCGGCGACGCCCGCTGCGCCGGATTCGAAGGCAGGTGATATTCCCAAGTAAGGCTACGTTGGACGTGAAACGCGCTATACTCCGCGCGTTTTACGAAGCAGTGCAAGTTGGCATTTCGTCTGTGAGGCGAAGTGCTGGTACCGGCCCCGGACTACTAACCGCGTCGCCGGAAATGTTTATACGCATGAATAACTCGTCATGTTGATCGAATATTTTCCGGTCCTGCTTTTCATACTGATCGGTGTCGCCTTCGGTTTTGTACCGATGATTGCAGGCAAGTTGGTCGGTCCGAGTCGTCCCGACCCTGAAAAGCTCTCCCCCTACGAATGTGGCTTCGAGGCCTTTGAAGATGCGCGCATGAAGTTCGATGTGCGCTATTACCTCGTGGCCATCCTGTTCATCCTGTTTGACCTTGAAATCGCGTTCCTTTTTCCGTGGGCCATTGTGCTCAAGGAAATTGGCATGTTCGGCTTCGTTGCGATGATGATTTTCCTCGGCATCCTCGTGGTCGGCTTCGTCTACGAGTGGAAAAAGGGCGCGCTCGATTGGGAATGACCGTGCCTCGCACGGCAGTCAGCAACATCCAAGGTTTTTTCGACGGATTATCAGATGAGCATTGAAGGCGTACTCCAGGAAGGCTTCGTCACGACGCAGCTGGACAAGCTGATCAACTGGACACGTACCGGTTCGCTTTGGCCGATGACTTTCGGTCTGGCCTGCTGTGCCGTGGAAATGATGCAGGCGGGTGCGTCACGCTATGACCTCGACCGCTTTGGCATTGTCTTCCGTCCCAGTCCGCGTCAGTCGGATCTGATGATTGTGGCCGGCACGCTTTGCAACAAGATGGCGCCGGCGCTGCGTAGGGTGTACGACCAGATGCCTGAACCCCGCTGGGTGTTGTCCATGGGGTCCTGTGCGAACGGCGGTGGCTATTACCACTATTCCTATTCCGTGGTGCGCGGCTGTGACCGCATCGTGCCGGTCGACGTCTACGTGCCGGGCTGTCCGCCGACGGCCGAAGCGCTGATCTACGGGCTCGTGCAGTTGCAGAACAAGATCCGTCGTACCAGCACGATTGCCCGCTGAACATCATGAGCACACGGCTTGAATCTCTGCGCGATGCGCTGCTTGCGCAGTTCGGCGAACGCATCCGGACTGCAATTCTGGAACTTGGCGAACTCACGATCGAAGTGGGTGCATCCGACTATCACGCGATGGCGCTCGAGTTGCGCGACTCGTCGGAATTTCCGTTCGAACAGCTGATCGATCTGTGCGGCGTGGATTATTCGTTGCATGCGACGCGTTCGTCAGGATCGCGCTTTGCAGTGGTTGCCCATCTGATGTCCGTGCATTCGAATCTGAGGTTGCGTCTGCGTACCTTTGTCGAAGATGACGACTTTCCGGTCGTCGCTTCGGTCAATGACATCTGGCCTTCGGTTAACTGGTTCGAGCGCGAGGCATTCGACCTGTTCGGGATCATGTTTACCGGACACGGCGATCTGCGTCGCCTGCTCACTGATTACGGATTCGTCGGTCATCCGTTCCGCAAGGATTTCCCGATTTCGGGTCATGTCGAGATGCGTTATGACCCGGAGCAGAAGCGCGTGATCTATCAGCCGGTCAGCATTGCTCCGCGTGAAGTGACGCCGCGTGTTGTGCGGGAAGAGAATTACGGGGATGTCGGACATGGCTGAAATCCGCAATTACACGATGAACTTCGGGCCGCAGCATCCGGCGGCCCACGGTGTGCTGCGCCTGGTGCTCGAACTTGACGGTGAAGTCGTCCAGCGCGCTGATCCGCATATTGGTCTGCTGCATCGCGGTACCGAAAAGCTGGCGGAGACGCGTACCTGGATACAGAGCGTCCCGTACATGGACCGCCTCGATTACGTGTCGATGATGTGCAACGAGCACGCATACGTGATGGCGATCGAAAAGCTGCTTCAGCTCGAAGTGCCGGTGCGTGCGCAGTACATCCGCGTGATGTTCGACGAGATCACGCGCATCCTGAATCACCTGCTGTGGCTGGGCGCGCACGCACTCGATGTTGGCGCGATGACCGTCTTCCTGTACGCATTCCGCGAACGGGAGGATCTGATGGACGCCTACGAGGCGGTGTCGGGTGCGCGTCTGCACGCGGCGTACTATCGTCCGGGTGGCGTCTATCGCGATCTGCCCGACACCATGCCGCAGTACGAGGCGAACAAGTTCAAGAACGCCGATGCGATCAAGCGGCTTAACGAGAATCGCAGCGGCTCCATGCTCGACTTCCTGCAGGATTTCACCGAGCGTTTCCCGCGCTATGTCGATGAGTACGAAACGCTGCTCACCGACAACCGCATCTGGAAGCAGCGTCTGGTTGATATCGGCATCGTGACCCCCGAGCGTGCCAAGGCACTCGGTTTCAGCGGTCCGATGCTGCGTGGTTCCGGCATCGCGTGGGATCTGCGCAAGAAGCAGCCGTACGAAGTCTATGACCGTCTGGATTTCGATATTCCGGTCGGTACCAATGGCGACAGCTATGACCGCTATCTGGTGCGCATCGAGGAAATGCGGCAGTCAAATCGGATCATCCGTCAGTGCATCGACTGGCTGCGCGTGAATCCCGGTCCGGTCATCACTGAAAACCACAAGGTTGCACCTCCGTCGCGTGAGGCGATGAAGGGCAACATGGAAGAACTCATCCACCACTTCAAGCTGTTCACCGAAGGCATACACGTGCCCGAAGGTGAGTGCTATGCAGCAGTGGAACATCCCAAGGGCGAATTCGGCATCTATGCGATGTCGGATGGCGCCAACAAACCCTACCGCCTGAAGATCCGCGCGCCCGGTTTCGCACACCTGGCTGCGATGGACGAGATGTCGCGTGGGCACATGATTTCCGACGTCGTCGCCATCATCGGCACGATGGATATCGTGTTCGGTGAAATCGACCGGTGAGCAAGGACAGTATGACTTTTGCGCTGAGTGAGACTTCGCGCGCGGCGATCGACCGCGAAGTCGCGAAATATCCCGCGGGTCAGGCCATTTCGGCCGTCATGGCCGGGCTGCGTATCGCACAGGAGCAGAATGGCTGGCTCTCGCCGGAAGCCATCGAAGCGGTTGCGAACCACCTGCAGATTCCGCCGATGGCCGCGATGGAAGTGGCGACCTTCTACAACATGTATGACGTCAAGCCGGTCGGCCGCTGGAAAGTCACCGTCTGCACCAATCTGCCCTGTGCGTTGTCCGGTGGCGAGCAGGCTGCGGAGTACGTGAAGGAAAAGCTGGGCATCGGTTTCAACGAAACCACGCCGGACGGTCGTTTCACGCTGAAGGAAGGCGAGTGCATGGGTGTGTGCGGTGACGCACCGGCCATCATCGTGAATAACACGCGTCTGTGCAGCTGGATGAGCCGCGAAAAAATCGACGCACTGCTGGACGAGCTCAAATGAACGCCCCCGAGAACCCGCAAGCCATCCTGCTCGCCGGCCTGGACGGCGACAATACCTGGGGCATCGAGCACTACATGAAGCGCGGCGGCTATTCGGCGCTGCGCAAGATACTTGAATCCGGCATGACGGCAGATCAGATCATCGCCGAGGTCAAGAAATCCGACCTGCGCGGCCGTGGCGGCGCGGGTTTTCCGACCGGGCTGAAGTGGAGCTTCATGCCGCGCCAGTTCCCGATGGACAAGTACGTCGTCTGCAATTCGGACGAAGGCGAGCCGGGAACATTCAAGGACCGCGACCTGCTGCGCTACAACCCGCATCTGGTCATCGAGGGCATGGCCATCGCCGGTTACGTGATGGGCTGCACCCGCGGCTACAACTACATCCACGGTGAAGTGTTCTCGCTGTATGAGCGCTTCGAGGAAGCGCTGGCCGAGGCGCGCGCTGCCGGTTTCATCGGCAAGAATATTCTGGGCAAGGGTTTCGATTTCGACCTGTACGCGCACCACGGCTGGGGCGCCTACATCTGCGGCGAAGAAACCGCGTTGCTCGAATCGATCGAAGGCAAGAAGGGCCAGCCGCGCTTCAAGCCGCCGTTCCCGGCCAGTCACGGTCTGTACGGCAAGCCGACCACGATCAACAACACCGAAACCTTCGCTGCGATCCCCTGGATCATCAACAACGGCGGCGAGGCTTTCCAGGCGCTGGGAAAACCGAACAATGGCGGCACCAAGATCTTCTCGGTGTCGGGCCATGTCAATCGTCCGGGTGTCTATGAAATCCCGCTCGGCATGCCGTTCTCGCAGCTGCTCGAAATGTGTGGCGGCATGCGTGGCGGTCGCAAGCTGAAGGCGGTCATTCCCGGCGGTTCCTCCGCGCCGGTACTGACGGCCGACATCATGATGGATTGCACGATGGACTATGACTCCATTTCCAAGGCCGGCTCGATGCTGGGTTCGGGCGCGGTCATCGTGATGGACGAAACCGTCTGCATGGTGAAGGCGCTGGAGCGTCTGTCCTACTTCTATCACGAGGAATCGTGCGGCCAATGCACGCCCTGCCGCGAAGGTACGGGCTGGCTGTACCGCATGGTGCATCGCATCGAGCACGGTCAGGGCCGTCCGGACGACCTCGATACGCTGGACAACGTCGCGAGCAACATCGCGGGCCGCACGATCTGCGCGCTGGGCGATGCCGCAGCTTTCCCGGTGAAGAGCTTCATCAAGCACTTCCGTCCTGAATTCGAATATCACGTCGAGCACAAGCGCTGCCTCGTCCCGGTGGACGTGCAGCGCGAAGGCAGCCGCATTTACGTGGAACACGCAGCATGCTAGAGATCGAGATCGACGGCCAGAAGCTGGAAGTGCCGGATGGCAGCACCGTGATGGATGCCGCCAACCGTCTGGGCCTGCACATTCCGCACTTCTGCTACCACAAGAAACTGTCCATCGCCGCCAACTGCCGCATGTGTCTGGTGCAGGTCGAGCGCGCGCCCAAGCCGCTGCCCGCGTGTGCCACGCCGGTCACCAACGGCATGAAGGTGCAGACGCATTCCGACCAGGCCATCACGGCACAGAAGGGCGTGATGGAGTTCCTGCTGATCAACCACCCGCTGGATTGTCCGATCTGCGACCAAGGCGGCGAGTGCCAGTTGCAGGATCTGGCCGTCGGTTACGGTGCGTCGTCTTCCCGCTATCAGGAAGAGAAGCGGGTGGTGGTGAACAAGAATCTCGGTCCGTTGATTTCGACCGACATGACCCGCTGCATCCATTGCACACGCTGCGTGCGCTTCGGCCAGGAAATCGCCGGCGTGATGGAACTGGGCATGGCCAACCGCGGCGAACACTCGGAGATCATGACCTTCGTCGGTCATACGGTTGATTCCGAACTGTCGGGCAACATGATCGACCTGTGCCCGGTCGGTGCGCTGACCTCCAAGCCGTTCCGCTATTCGGCACGTACCTGGGAACTGTCCCGTCGCAAGACGGTGAGCCCGCACGACAGCCTCGGCACCAATCTCGTTGTCCAGGTCAAGCACGACGAAGTGAAGCGCGTGCTGCCGCTGGAAAATGAAGAGGTCAACGAGTGCTGGATCTCCGACCGTGACCGTTTTTCGTACGAAGCACTGAACGGCGAGCAGCGTCTGACCCGGCCGATGATCAAGCAGGACGGCCAGTGGATGGAAGTTGATTGGCAGACTGCGCTTGAGTATGTGTCGAATGCATTGAAGTGTGTCGTTGAACATCATGGTGCCGACAAGATCGGCATGCTCGCCGCACCGTATGCGACTACCGAAGAACTGTACCTG
>DATCUL010000247.1:0-5174 GCA_036567405.1 Methyloversatilis sp.
ACCTTTAGCGACCGAGGGCCGGTGCCGCGAAATCGATGACTTCGCCTGGGCGAGCCGGCGGACAAACGGACATCAAGCCGAGGTGCGCGGCCTGCGGCGGCCGGCACCCGATCCGGCGCGAGCGGGCCATCTGCGACCCGCGGGCGCGCCAGGGACTTACGCGACGACCTTGTCCAGCGCCGCGGCGAAGTTCTGCACCGTGCGGTCGACGTTTTCCAGCTTGTCCAGACCGAACAGGCCGACGCGGAAGGTGCGGAAGTCGGCCGGCTCGTCAACCTGCAGCGGAACGCCGGCGGCGATCTGCAGGCCCTGCGCGGCGAATTTCCGGCCGTTCTGGATGTCCGGATCCTCGGTGTAGCTGACCACCACGCACGGCGCCTGGAAACCCGGGGCGGCGACGCTGACGAAGCCCTTTGCTTCGAGCAGCGCGCGTACCTTCAGGCCCAGTTCGACCTGGTTGGCCTTGACGCGGTCGAAGCCGAAACGCTCGGTTTCCAGCATCACGTCGCGCAGCCGGGTCAGGCCGTCGGTGGGCATCGTGGCGTGGTAGGCATGGCCGCCGTTTTCGTAGGCTTCCATGATCTGCAGCCACTTCTTCAGGTCGGCCGCATAGCTGGTGCTGGTGGTCGAATCGATGCGTGCGCGGGCGCGCTCGCCCAGCATGACCAGACCGGCGCACGGCGAGCCGCTCCAGCCCTTCTGCGGTGCGCTGACCAGGATGTCCACGCCGGTGGCGGCCATGTCCACCCACAGCGTGCCGGCGGCGATGGCGTCGAGCACGAACAGGCCATCGACCTCGCGCACCGCGGCGGCCACTTCACGCAGGTAGTCGTCGGGCAGGATCATGCCGGCCGAGGTTTCGACCTGCGGCGCGAACACGACGGCCGGCCGCTGTTCGAGGATGGCGGCCACCACCTCCTTGACCGGCGGCGGCGCGAACGGCTTCTGCGAACCCGGTTCCGGCTGGCGCGCCTTGAGCACGACCGACTCGGACGGGATGCGGCCCATGTCGAAGATCTGCGTCCAGCGGAAGCTGAACCAGCCGTTGCGGATCACCAGCACCTTGCGGTCGGTGGCGAACTGGCGCGCCACGGCTTCCATGCCGAAGGTGCCGCTGCCGGGCACAACCACCGCAGCCTTCGCGTTGTAGACCTGCTTGAGCACGCGCGACACGTCGCGCATCACGCCCTGGAAGGACTGCGACATGTGGTTGAGTGCACGGTCGGTATAGACGACCGAGTATTCGAGCAGTCCCTGGGGGTCGACGTTGGGCAACAGGCTGGGCACGGTGATCTCCGGGGTGACGGGTAAGTGATGTGACGGATCAGGCGATCCGGCAACGGCCTCAGGCCGGTCTGCCGGACGCACGGACTTCGAAAAGTCCAAATTCTAATGTACCGCGGGCGGCCTTGCTCCGCACCGTGGCAGGTGCGACGGAACAGGTCCGCTTGTGTGCAGGACCGTGCTTCATCCGCGCGACAGTGTGTCCGGACTGCAAGCGCGGCTGCCTTTTTCCAGTGGATAGCGGAAGCGCAGCTTCCAGTCACCCCGCAGCGTTTTCCTCGCCTGCTGCGATCGCCCCGAATTTTTGGCAATTGGAAACAAGGGCTTGATCCATATAACTTTTTTGTGCGGCGCGTCAAATCTGTCCTGGCCCGCAACTTGTTAGTAGCCGCCACCACCCGTGCGACGTGCCGCCCGGCGTTTCCCCGAGGCGTGGCCCGACGACAGACAAGAAGCACAACAGGAGAGAGACAGGATGGAAACCTTCTACGAGGTGATGCGCCGGCAGGGCATCTCGCGCCGCAGCTTCCTCAAGTACTGCTCGTTGACCGCCACCTCGCTCGGACTCGGGCCGGCCTTCGTGCCGCAGATCGCGCATGCGATGGAAACCAAGCCGCGCACGCCGGTGCTGTGGCTGCACGGACTGGAATGCACCTGCTGTTCCGAATCCTTCATCCGCTCGGCGCATCCGCTGGCCAAGGACGTGGTGCTGTCGATGATCTCGCTCGACTACGACGACACGCTGATGGCCGCCGCCGGGCACCAGGCCGAAGCGATCCTCGAAGAGATCATGACCAAGTACAAGGGCAACTACATCCTGGCGGTTGAAGGCAACCCGCCGCTGAACCAGGACGGCATGAGCTGCATCATCGGCGGCAAGCCCTTCATCGAACAGCTCAAGCATGTGGCCAAGGACGCCAAGGCCATCATCAGCTGGGGCTCCTGCGCCAGCTGGGGCTGCGTGCAGGCGGCCAAGCCGAACCCGACGCAGGCGACGCCGGTGCACAAGGTCATCTTCGACAAGCCCATCATCAAGGTGCCGGGCTGCCCGCCGATCGCCGAGGTGATGACCGGCGTCATCACCTACATGCTGACCTTCGACCGCATCCCGGAGCTGGACCGCCAGGGCCGGCCGAAGATGTTCTACAGCCAGCGCATCCACGACAAGTGCTACCGCCGGCCGCACTTCGACGCCGGCCAGTTCGTCGAGGCGTGGGACGACGAGTCTGCGCGCAGGGGCTACTGCCTCTACAAGGTCGGCTGCAAGGGCCCGACCACCTACAACGCCTGTTCGACCGTGCAGTGGAACGAAGGCACGAGCTTCCCGATCAAGGCCGGCCACGGCTGCATCGGCTGCAGCGAGGATGGCTTCTGGGACAAGGGTTCGTTCTACAACCGCCTGACCGACATCCATCAGTTCGGCATCGAGGCGAATGCCGATCAGGTCGGTGCCACGGCCGCCGGTGCGGTGGGCGCTGCTGCCGCGGCGCACGCCGCGGTGTCGGCGATCAAGCGCGCCACGCAGAAGAACGAGTCGACGACCACCGCCGACAACTGATCCGCACCGTCGGCGCATCGGCGCCGGCGTATGCGCGGGCAGACCCGATTCCAGCAAAGGACACAGAGATGGGTGCTTACGAAACTCAGGGCTTCAGGATGGACAACACCGGCCGGCGCATCGTCGTCGATCCGGTGACCCGCATCGAAGGCCACATGCGTTGCGAGGTCAACGTAGACAAGGACAACATCATCCGCAATGCGGTGTCGACCGGCACCATGTGGCGCGGCCTCGAAGTGATCCTGAAGGGTCGCGATCCGCGCGACGCCTGGGCCTTCGTCGAGCGCATCTGCGGCGTATGCACCGGCTGCCACGCGCTGACCTCGGTGCGCGCGGTGGAAGACGCGCTCGGCATCAGGATTCCGCTGAACGCGCACCTGATCCGCGAAATCATGGCCAAGACGCTGCAGGTGCATGACCACGCGGTGCATTTCTATCACCTGCACGCGCTCGACTGGGTGGATGTCGTGTCGGCGCTGAAGGCCGACCCGAAGAAGACCAGCGAACTGCAGCAGCTGGTGTCGCCGTCGCACCCGCTGTCCTCGCCCGGCTATTTCCGCGACATCCAGAACCGGCTGAAGAAGTTCGTCGAAAGCGGCCAGCTCGGTCCCTTCATGAACGGCTACTGGGGCAACAAGGCCTATGTGCTGCCGCCGGAAGCCAACCTGATGGCGGTCACCCACTATCTCGAGGCGCTCGACCTGCAGAAGGAATGGGTCAAGGTGCACACCATCTTCGGCGGCAAGAACCCGCACCCGAACTACCTGGTGGGCGGCGTGCCGTGCGCCATCAACATCGACGGCAACGGCGCCGCCGGCGCGCCGATCAACATGGAACGCCTGAACTTCGTCGAGGCGCGCATCCGGGAAATGATCGAGTTCAACAACAACGTCTACATCCCGGACGTGCTGGCCATCGGCACGATCTACAAGCAGGCCGGCTGGCTGTACGGCGGCGGTCTGTCGGCGACCAATGTGGCGGACTACGGCACCTATGACAAGGTGCCGTACGACCATGGCACGCATCAGCTTCCGGGCGGCGTCATCCTCAATGGCAACTGGGACGAAATCCATCCGATCGATCCGCGCGATCCGGATCAGGTGCAGGAGTTCGTCAATCACAGCTGGTACAAGTACGCGGACGAGAGCAAGGGACTGCACCCGTGGGACGGCGTGACCGAACCCAACTACGAGCTCGGCGCCAACACCAGGGGCACGCGCACCCACATCGAGAACATCGACGAGGACGCCAAGTATTCGTGGATCAAGTCACCACGCTGGCGCGGCCACGCGGTCGAGGTCGGCCCGCTGTCGCGCTACATCCTCGGCTATGCGCACGCGCTCAAGGGCAACAAGTGGTGCCAGCGCGTCAAGGAACAGATCGAAAGTTCGGCGGCGGCGATCAACAGCGCCATCCCGAAGGCGCTCGGCCTGCCGGAGACGCAATTCACCGCCAAGCAACTGCTGCCGACCACCATCGGCCGCACGCTGGCGCGCGCACTGGAAAGCCAGTACTGCGGCGAGATGATGATGGACGACTTCAGGCAGCTGGTCGGCAATATCAAGGCCGGCGACACCAGCACCGCCAACGTCGAGAAGTGGGATCCGGCGACCTGGCCGAAGGAGGCGAAGGGCGTCGGCACGGTGGCCGCGCCGCGCGGCATGCTGGGCCACTGGATACGCATCAGGGACGGCCGCATCGAGAACTACCAGTGCGTCGTGCCGACCACCTGGAACGGCAGTCCGCGCGACACCAGGGGGCAGATCGGTGCCTTCGAGGCCAGCCTGATGAACACGCCGATGGTCGATCCGGAACAACCGGTGGAAATCCTGCGCACGCTGCATTCCTTCGACCCCTGCCTCGCCTGCTCGACGCACGTGATGAGCGAGGACGGCCAGGAACTGACCACGGTGAAGGTGCGCTGAAGCGCGCCCACGACACAACGAAATCAGGAGAAAGCATGAATACGTCCCCATCCCTTTTTCCGGCCCCTTCCCTGGTGCGCCGCGCGGCCGTCGCGGCCGCCCTGACGCTGGCCGCCGGTGTCGCCCAGGCACATGAAGGTCACGGCGCACAGGGTCTTGCCGCCGGTCTGGCACATCCCTTCGCCGGTGTCGATCACCTGCTGGCGATGATCGCAGTGGGCGTGTGGTCCGCCGCGGTACTGCCGGCCGCGCAACGGCTGGCCGGCCCGGCCTTCTTCCTGCTCGCGCTGCTGGCCGGTGCCGTCATCGGCGTGCAGACCGGCGCCGGTACGTACATCGAAGCCGGTGTCGCGCTCAGCGTCGCGCTGTTCGGCGTGCTGCTGCTGGCACGCCGCCGGCTGCCGGCG
>DATCUL010000248.1:0-2194 GCA_036567405.1 Methyloversatilis sp.
CGCTGCCCGGCGAATGCCGCGGCCGCGATGCGCTGCGGCTCGTCGATGGCGTCCGCCACGGCGCGGGTGGCGTTCACTGGCAGCCACGGCATGTCGGCCAGTGCGACCAGCCAGCCCGGCGCCGATGCCGTCTCACGCACTGCGTGCGCCAGCGCGCTGCCCATGCCGGCTTCGGCATCGCGGCTTTCGAGGATGCGGCAGCCGGCGTCGCGCAGCTGTGCGGCAAGTTCGTCGCAGCCCGGGCGGATGACCGCGAGGCTGTCCGGCAGCACGCTGCACAAGGCGTGTGCGGCGTGCCAGGCGACGCTGCGTCCGTCGTCGAGCGTGGCGAGCAGCTTGCTGCTGCGCCCGTCCGGATCGAAGCGCCGGCCGTAGCCGGCGGCCAGCAGGATGCCCTGGATCATCGGCCGGGCGACCGGATCAGTCGCGGCCGGCCGCGCAGGAGGACAGCGTGTCGGCGGCGATGTCCAGCGCCTGCTTGGCGTCGCGGACGTTGATGAGATTGTCGGCGGCGGCACCGTTCTTCACCGCCACCAGTTCGGCCGCGATCGACACCGCGATCTCCGCCGGCGTGCGGCTGCCGATGTACAGCCCGGCCGGGCCGTGCAACCTGGCGATCTGCGCCTCGTCCAGATCGAATTCGCGCAGCCGTTCCCGCCGCGCGTCGTTGTTGCGGCGCGAACCGAGCGCGGCGACATAGAAGGCCGGCGACTTCAGCGCCTCCATCAGCGCGAGGTCGTCCAGCTTGGGGTCATGTGTCAGCGCGATCACCGCGGTGCGTGCGTCGGGCTGCATCGCAATGACGACGTCGTCCGGCATGTCCCGCGTCAGCGTGGTGCCGGGCACGGCCCATTCGTCGCTGTATTCTTCGCGCGGGTCGCATACCGTGACCGCGAAATCGAGTGCGCCGGCGATGCGCGCCAGGCTGGCCGACAGCTGGCCGGCTCCGATCAGCAGCAGGCGGTAGCGGGGACCGAACACGCTGATCAGCGTGCGGCCGTCGAAATGCAGCGCCTGGTCGGCGCTGCCGGCGCCCAGCGTGACGTGGCCGCTGGTCAGGTCGAGCCGGCGCGTCACCAGTTCATTGCGCGCCAGACGTTCCAGCAGCGGCTCGAGCGCCGCCACACCGGCCAGCGGCTCGAGCACCAGCTGCAGCGTGCCGCCGCACGGCAGGCCGAAGCGGCGTGCCTCGTCGGCACTGACGCCGTAACTCACCGACTGCGGCTGCTGCGGCAGGCCGTCGCGCCGCAACCTGTACATCAGGTCATCCTCGATGCAGCCACCCGATACCGAGCCGACGGCACGTCCATCGTCGCGCAGCGCCAGCAGCGCGCCGGGCGGACGCGGCGACGAACCCCAGGTGTGCACCACCGTGGCCAGCAGCACGCGATGCCCGGCATGCAGCCAGTCGCGCGCGCGGGTCAGTACTTCGAGGTCGAGGCTGTCCATGCGGATCTCCCGTCAGATGCGAACAAGGGCGGCGGCTCGCTGGCCGCCGCCACGCCGGTCATCCGGCTCAGGCCTGCAGCTGATCGCCGACCGGCAGCGTGCGGATGCGCTTGCCGGTCGCCGCGTGCAGCGCGTTGACCAGTGCCGGTGCCAGCGGCGGCACGCCGGGTTCGCCGACACCGGTCGGCTTCTGCGCCGACTTGACGATATGCACCTCGATCTTCGGCATGTCGCTGATGCGCAGCACCGGATAGTCGTTGAAGTTCGACTGTTCGACCACGCCGTCCTTCAGCGTGATGGCGCCGGTCAGCGCGGCGGACAGCGCGTAGCCGATGCCGCCTTCCATCTGCGCCTTGATCACGTCCGGATTGACCGCGATGCCGCAATCGACCGCGCACACCACGCGGTCGACCTTGAAGCTGCCGTCCTTCTGCACCGTCACCTCGACCACCTGGGCGACGAAGGTGTTGAACGACTCATGCACCGCGACGCCGCGGCCGCGCTTGCCGCTCTTCGCGGCGGCCAGCGGCTTGTCCCAGCCGGCCTTTTCGGCGGCCAGCTTCAGCACGCCGGCGTGGCGCGGATGCTTTTCGAGCAGCGCCAGACGGTAGGCGACCGGGTCCTTGCCCGCCGCCCCGGCCAGTTCGTCGAGGAACACCTCGGTCGAGAATGCGGTGTGCGTCGAGCCGACCGAGCGCCACCACTGCACCGGCACCTTCACCTGCGCGTTGGTGGTGTGCAGGTC
>DATCUL010000249.1:0-7346 GCA_036567405.1 Methyloversatilis sp.
ACGCAGGCGGCTTCGGCCCGTCGCAGTGCAAAGGTGCACACACCGACGCGCACCGCCAGCGGTTCGTTGCCCGGCTGTCCGCGACGCAGCACGCACACGGTCTCGCCCTCGATGAAGCCGAGTTCGCGCAGACGCTGCGCCCACTCCGGCGCATGACTGTATTCGCGCACTTCGATCACCGTCATCGGTGCTCCGGTTGGTGCTTCGCTCAGCGCGATGACGGCATTTGCCGTGCAGTCCGCTGCATTCATGGACATGCTCCTGCCGGCACTACCGACGGTGCCCGGAAACTCGACAACAAGGCGTTGGTTGCAGCAAGACAGGGCGAGGACGGCATGAATGCCTGCGGTGCGTCAGCGCACCTGGAAGTTGAGAATCGTTTGCATTCTACTCCCGCGACGGCGATACCGGCACTGGCGACGGACGACTTTATCCGGCTTCAGCCCGCTGGAATGGAAGCTGGAGAGCAACATCTTGTATCGATAACCATTCTCATTTAATATCAGTCACACGAGTCCGGACACTGATCGATCCACCGGGCCACGGACAAGCCAGCCGCCTTGCAAGCCAGTCCTCATTACCACCCAACCAGGACTGCTTGCTCATGAAACGAACCCCTCCTCAGCAACCGCTGTCGCTGGCGGCTGCCATGCTGATGGCGCTGTCGACGACCGCCGTTGCCGAAGACACCAACCCGGCGCCCTCCCTGACCGCGGACACACCAGCCGCCACACTGCCCGAAATCAGGGTACGCGATGCCCGCGAGCGCCCGAATTCGCCGAACAGCGGCTATCAGTCCGGCATCGTGACGTCGGCGAAGACGAAGCAGCTGGCCAAGGACATTCCGCAGGCGATCACCACGGTGACCGAACAGCTGATGCTGGACAGCAATGCCGACACGATGAAGGGCGCGCTGCGCCACGTCGCCGGACTCACCTTCAATTCCGGCGAAGGCGGGCGGATCGGCGACAACATCATGCTGCGCGGCTTCTATTCCTTCGGCGACCTGTACCTGGACGGCATCCGCGACGTCGCGCAGTACAACCGCGAAGTCTTCCACGTCGAGCAGATCGACGTGCTGCGCGGTTCGGCTGCCATGCTGTTTGGCCGTGGCCAGGCCGGCGGCGTCGTCAACCGGGTGAGCAAGCAGCCGGGACTGGTCGACCGCACCGAGGTGTCGGCCACCGTGGGCACCGACCACTACGGCCGCGTCACCGCAGATGTAAACAAGGTGCTGGGCGAAAACATGGCGCTGCGCATCACGGCGATGAAAACAGATGCCGACAGTTCACGCGACGGTGTCGAATCGAAACGCAAGGGGCTGGCCCCCACCCTGCGCTGGGGTATCGGCACGACCGATGAATTCTCGCTCGGCTACCTTTATCTGGATACCAACAATGTGCCCGACTACGGCGTGCCTTTCGTCAGTGAACTCGCGACGATCACCCGATCACAGGTCAATCGGCGTCCCCTGGACGTTCCGGCCAGCCGGTTCTACGGCACCTCATCCGACTACGAGAAGAACAGGACGAGCATCTCGACAGGCATCTGGACGCACCGTTTTTCCCAGGACACCGAATTGCGCACGGTCGCGCGCTTTGCCGACTACACACGGGACCTGTGGGCTGTGGCACCGCGTCTTCCCGGCGGCGTCACGATGGATACGGTCACCGATCTGACGACCATTACGCGCGGACGTCAGGCTCGTGGCGGAAAGGAAGAAACCGTCACGGTGCAAAGCGATCTGACCACCCGGTTCGCCGCGGCCGGCATGAAGCATGAAGCGCTGTTCGGCGCCGAATGGCTGAAGGAAAAGGCACGTCGCTGGAGCTACACGGCGATCAATGTCACCGCCCCGTCCACCACCGTAGGCGACCCCGATCCGGACGATGCCGTGCCGAATGCCTACGGCAACCGCATCCACTTCAACCCGGCCGGCTATGAAGGCAAATCGATCGGCGTGTACGCGCAGGACCAGATCGAATTCATTCCGCAATGGAAGTTCCTGATCGGTCTGCGCCGTGACCGCATGGATGCCGACTATGCGTCGCTCGCCTCGGCCACCAACGTAACCACCGCCTTCAATCTGAAGTACAACGAATGGAGCTACCGAAGCGGTCTGCTGTTCCAGCCCAGCGACCTGTCGACCTACTATTTTTCCTGGAGCGACTCGTTCAACCCGACCGCGGACCTCTACCAGCTGTCGCCCGCGAACATCAAATACGACGCAGAACGGAGCCGCACGGTCGAACTGGGCGCCAAATGGGAACTGTGCGACGGCGCGCTGTCGCTGCGCACCGCGCTCTACCGCGCAACCAAGTTCAACGAGCGCAACACCGACCTCGAACAGGCCACCACTGCACTGCTGTCCAAGGAACGCCACACGGATGGCTTCGAGATCGAGGCTGCAGGGCGCATCACGCCAACATGGGACGTATTCGGCGGCATTGCGCTGATGCGGGCGGAAATCGATGAACAGTACGGCGGCAACTACCTTGGCACCTTCGCCGATGTCTCGGGCGGCGCCTATGCAGCCGGCCAGGCGGCGAACGCCGCTCGTCCTGTATACAACGGGCGCTACAACCCCAACACGATCGGGCTCACACCACGCAACACCCCTGACTACACTTTCAATCTATGGACCACCTACCGCTTCATGCCGTCCTGGCGCGCCGGTGTCGGCATCGAGGGCAAAGGCTCACGACTGGCCTACGGCATCGGACAGTGCGACTCCGCCACCAGGAATGCCAATACCGGATTGTGGAGCTATAACGCCTGCGCTCCGGTTTCTCAGGGCAAGGCGCCGAACTTCGTACGCACCGACCTAATGCTGTCCTACGAACAACCCGGCTACGAACTCAAGCTCAACGTACTCAATGTCTTCGACAAGCGCTACTACGAGGCGCTGTATGAGAACGGTGGCTTTGCCGTACCCGGCACCGAGCGCGGTTACCAGTTCACTGCCACCGTGCGTTTCTGAGCGGAATCCGCCGCATCAGGCGCCGGCCGGCGCCTGAATCCGATCGAGGACACGACATGCTGATCCACCTGCCCGAAGTACTGACTGCCGACGAACTCGCCCGCGTGCGCGACATCCTGGACAACGCCCCCTGGCAGGACGGACGCATCACGGCCGGCAGCATCGCCGCCCAGGCAAAGAACAACCTGCAGCTCGACGATTTCTGCGCCGAATCGGTCGCCGCGCGCGACATCGTGCTCGGCGCGCTGGAACGCAACGCCACCTTCTTCACCGCCGCACTGCCCAAACGCATCTTCCCGCCGCTGTTCAACCGCTACACCGGCGCATCCAACTCCTTCGGCAACCATGTCGACAACGCGGTGCGCACGATACGCGGCACCACGCAGCGCGTGCGCACCGACCTGTCGGCCACGCTGTTCATCGCCGACCCGGCCGACTACGACGGCGGTGAACTGGTGATCGACGACACCTACGGCACGCACACCGTCAAATTCGCCGCCGGCGACATGGTGCTCTACCCGTCGAGCAGCCTGCACCGCGTCACGCCGGTCACGCGCGGCACGCGCACCGCCTGCTTCATGTGGATGGAAAGCATGGTGCGCGACCTCGACAAGCGCCGCCTGCTGTACGAAATGGACATGAACATCATGGACATGCGCGCCGAGGTCGGCGACATCGAGCCCGTGATGAAGATGACCTCGGTCTATCACAACCTGCTGCGCATGTGGGCCAGCACCTGAGGCCAGCCGGAGCAGACGCTGCTGTCGCGACATCTCGGGCACGGCTTGGTTCAGGCATGACCGGATGGCGCCATAACCGTGGCGCGGTGCACAACCCGCAGACGTATAATGCCGACCCGAACAGCAATCTGGCTTGTTGATGGAATCCGCTACCGCGCTCATCGATTTGCAAGCTTCGCGCGACATCACCCGACTGCGCGAAATACCCTACAACTACACCTCCCTGTCCGATCGCGAAATCGTGATCAGACTGCTGGGTGCGCCGCTGTGGGACACACTGGCCAGCCTGCGCAGTGAGCGGCTGACCGGGCGTTCCGCCCGCATGCTGTACGAGGTGCTGGGCGACATCTGGGTCGTGCAGCGCAACCCCTACCTCGAGGACGACCTGCTCGACAACCCGAAGCGGCAGGACGCGCTGGTCGGCGCAATGCATCACCGCCTGCACGAAATCGAGCTGCGGCGCAAACCGGACGGCGACGAGGCGGCGCGCGAACGCGATCGCAAGGTCGGCGTGCTGCTGGTGGCGGCGCGCGACGCAGTCGATGCCTTCGCCGCACACTTTGCGGAAATCCGCGCGCTGCGCAAACGCATCCAGAAGGTGCTCGGCCGCCACACGCGGGACGCCAACATCGCATTCGACGGTCTGGCGCGCGTGTCGCACGTGACCGACGCGACGGACTGGCGCGTCGAATACCCGCTGGTCGTGCTCTATCCGGACACCGAGGAAGAGATCGCGCCGCTGGTGCGCGGCTGCATCGAGCTCGGCCTGACCATCATCCCGCGCGGCGGCGGCACCGGCTACACCGGCAGCGCCGTGCCGCTGACCGCGAAGTCGGCGGTCATCAACACGGAAAAGCTGATCGATCTCGGACCGGTCGAATCGACCGTGCTGCCCGGCCTGACGACGCCCTACGCCACGATCCGTACCGGCGCCGGCGTGGTCACCCGCCGTGTCATGGACGCCGCCGAGAACGCCGGCCTGGTGTTCGCCTGCGACCCGACCTCGGCGGACGCTTCCTGCGTCGGCGGCAACATCGCCACCAATGCCGGCGGCAAGAAGGCCGTGCTGTGGGGCACCGCGCTCGACAATCTGGCCAGCTGGCGCATGGTCGATGCCGATGGCTGGCCGCTCGAAATCACTCGCCTGGACCACAATCTGGGCAAGATCCACGACGCGCCGCTGGTGCGCTTTTCCGTCCAGCGCTATGAAATGGATGGCCGCACGCCACGCGGCGAGCCCGAACTGATCGAGGCGCCGGGCAGCCGCTTCCGCAAGGAAGGCCTGGGCAAGGACGTCACCGACAAATTCCTGTCCGGCGTGCCCGGCGTACAGAAGGAAGGCTGCGACGGCCTGATCACCAGCGCACGCTGGATCCTGCACAAGCTGCCGCCGGTCACGCGCACCGTCTGTCTCGAATTTTTCGGCCAGGTGCGCGAAGCCGTACCGGCCATCGTCGAAATCAAGGATTACCTCGACAACCTTCCGAAGTCGGGCACCGCACGCGTGCTGCTCGCCGGCCTGGAACACCTGGACGAACGCTACGTGCGCGCGGTGGGCTACGCAACCAAGGCGCGCCGCCACGGCCGTCCGAAGATGGTGCTGATCGGCGACATCGTCGGCGACGACGAAACCACGGTAATGGCGGCCGCGTCCGAAGTGGTGCGACTGTGCAACCAGCGCGGCGCCGAAGGCTTCATCGCGGTGTCGGCCGAGTCGCGCAAGACCTTCTGGCTGGACCGCGCGCGCACCGCCGCGATCGCCCGCCACACCAACGCGTTCAAGATCAACGAGGACGTGGTGATTCCGCTGCCGCGCATGGGCGACTACTGCGACGGCATCGAACGCATCAACATCGAGCTGTCGATCGCCAGCAAGCTGCGGCTGTGCGACGCGCTGACCGGCTTCCTGCACGGCGAACTGCCGCTGCACGCGGGCGACGCCAACGTCGACGCCGACGAGTTGCTGGGCGACCGACGCACGCAGGCGCTGCAGCAAGTGGCCGCGGTACGCGGACGCTGGCAGTGGCTGCTCGACAACCTGGACATGCCGCTGGAACGCGCCGAGGACCTCGCGCGCGCGCTCGGCGTCGAGGTCGGCCCACTGCTCAACCGCGCCGCATCGCCGACGCTGTTCCACCGGCTGCAGGACTATTCGGTCCGCGTGTCGTGGAAGCGCGAGCTGCTGCCGCTGCTCGAGGAAATCTTCGACGGCTCGACCTATCGCCCGGTGCTCGACCGTATCGCCGCCATCCACAAGGACGTCAAGCGCGGCCGCGTGTTCGTGGCACTGCACATGCATGCCGGCGACGGCAATGTGCACACCAACATCCCGGTCAATTCGGACAACTACGACATGCTGCAGGAGGCCAATGCAGCGGTCGCCCGCATCATGGCGCTGGCGCGTTCGCTCGGCGGCGTCATTTCCGGCGAGCACGGCATCGGCATCACCAAGCTCGAATACCTGACGAGCGAAGAACTCGCGCCCTTCGTCGACTACAAGCGGCGCGTCGATCCGGACGGCCACTTCAACGCCGGCAAACTGCTGCCCGGCGGCGATCTGGCGCGTGCCTACACGCCGTCGTTCTCGCTGCTCGGCACCGAGTCGCTGATCATGGAAATGAGCGACATCGGCCAGATCGCCACCTCGATCAAGGACTGCCTGCGCTGCGGCAAATGCAAGCCGGTGTGCTCGACCCACGTGCCCCGGGCCAACCTGCTGTACTCGCCGCGCAACAAGATCCTGGCGACCTCGCTGCTGATCGAGGCCTTCCTGTACGAGGAACAGACGCGGCGCGGCGTTTCGCTGCGCCACTTCGACGAATTCGGCGACGTCGCCGACCACTGCACCGTGTGCCACAAGTGCGAGAAGCCCTGCCCGGTCGACATCGACTTCGGCGACGTGTCGATCGCCATGCGCAACGCGCTGCGCAAGCAGGGCAAGCGCAAGTTCAACCCGGGCACGGCCGCGTCGATGGCCTTCCTGAACGCGACCGATCCGGCCACCATCAAGGCACTGCGCATGGCCATGATGGGCGTCGGCTACAAGGCACAGCGACTCGGCCACAAGGTCGGCAAGGCGCTCGGCCTGGTCGACCGGCAGACGAAGAACCCGCCGCCGACGCTGGGCCGGCCGCCGGTCAAGGCGCAGGTGATCCACTTCATCAACAAGCCGATGCCGGGCAAGCTGCCCAAGCGCACCTCGCGTGCGCTGCTCGACATCGAGGACGCAGCCGTCGTGCCGGTCATCCGTGACCCGCAGCGCGCGTCGGACGATCAGGAAGCGGTGTTCTATTTCCCGGGTTGCGGCTCGGAGCGGCTGTTCTCGCAGGTCGGGCTGGCCACGCAGGCCATGCTCTATCACGTCGGTGCACAGACCGTGCTGCCGCCGGGCTACCTGTGCTGCGGCTATCCGCAGACCGCCGGCGGCAACGAGGAAAAGGGCCAGCAGATCAGCACCTCGAACCGCGTGCTGTTCCACCGTGTCGCCAACACGCTGAACTATCTCGACATCAAGACGGTGATCGTGTCCTGCGGGACCTGCATGGATCAGCTACAGAAATACCAGTTCGAGAAAATCTTCCCGGGCTGCCGACTGCTCGACATTCATGAATACCTGATGGAAAAGG
>DATCUL010000250.1:0-22665 GCA_036567405.1 Methyloversatilis sp.
CTCATGACACCCGGCAGCGTCGCCCGGCTGCCGCCACTGGTGCGCAAGGGCGCGAAGGCGCTGCAGCCCGTCCCGATGTGGCTGTATCCGTCGACCGGCGGTGCGGGTACGCCGCGCCGTCTGGAACACCAGGAAGCGGCCGAGGGATCGAAAGCAAGCGAGTCCGACCGTCGCCACAAGGCGAAGCAGACCGACATGCCGGAGGACAAGCACGGCATCCTCCTGGTGTTCCGTGCCGAAAGCCTGCTGTCCTGGGCCGAGTACGTGAAGGTGAATCGCAGCCAGGACGACGACGCCGACGACAATGCGGCGCGCGCGGCCGACACCATGGATCAGCTGAGCGTGGCGCAGGACGGTGAACGGGTGGCGTCGCGGGTACGCTTCGATCTGGATCTGCCGGCGGCGGCCGAGGACGATCTGCCGCTCGGCTCCGGCATTCCGCTGCCTGAATGGGACTACCGCAGCCAGACACTTAAGCCCGACTACTGCCGCCTGCAGCTGATGAGCGCCCGTCACGTGGAGCCCGCACCGCTGCCCGAACGGCTGCGGCTGCACGCGCGCCGGCTGCGCAGCCAGTTCGAGGCGCTGGTGCCCACCCGGCGCTGGCTCAAGGCTCAGCCGGAGGGCGTCGAACCCGACATCGATGCCTGGGTGCGCCGGCAGGCGGACCTGCAGGCCGGCACGCAGGGCGGACAGGAAGGACTCTATCTCGCCCAGGTGCAGCAGGAGCGCGACCTGGCCTGTCTGGTGCTGGCCGACCTGTCGCTGTCCACCGACGCCTGGGCGTCCGACGAACAGAAGGTGATCGACGTGATCCGCGACAGCCTGATGCTGTTCGCCGAGGCACTGAGCGTCACCGGCGACCGCTTTGCGCTGTGCGGATTTTCATCGCTCAAGCGGGGTCATGTCCGCTTCCATGAACTGAAGGCCTTCGACCAGCGCTACGACGAACTGGCACGCGGCCGGGTGCAGGCCATCCGTCCCGGCTACTACACCCGGCTCGGCGCGGCGATCCGGCATGCCACGGCCATGCTGGCCCGGCAGCCGAGCCGGCAGCGCCTGCTGCTGATCCTGTCGGACGGCAAGCCGCACGATCTCGACATCTACGAAGGGCGATACGGCATCGAGGACACGCGGATGAGCATTCATGCGGCGCGAGAGCAGGGCGTCCGGCCCTTCTGCGTCACCATCGACAAGACCGGTGCAAGCTATCTGCCGCATGTGTTCGGCGCGCATGGCTTCACGCTGCTGCGCCGGCCCGAGGATCTGACGGTGCAACTGCCGCTGCTGTATGCGCAGCTGACGCAGGATTGAGGTCGTACGCGGCGGCGCTCAGAGATCGTGTTCGCGCAGCACCTTCACGTCCGGAATGGCGATGGTGCGGCCCCGGACCTCGATCAGGTTCAGACGGGACAGGTCGCTGAACACGCGCGACAACGTTTCCGGCGTGAGGTTGAGCCGCGACGCGATCACCAGCTTGGAGGTCGGCAGCTCCACCTCGACATCCTTGCCCTCGTCGCTGGAACACTGCTGCAGCAGGTAGCCGATGACGCGCTGGGTGCTGGAGCGCAGCGAGTAGGACTCGACGTCATGCAGCAGCGAGTGCAGCCGCACCGAAAGGCCGGCCAGCATCAGCCGGGCGAATGTCGGATCCGCGGCGAGCAGCCGGTCGACGCTGTCGCGCGCCACGTGCACGATCAGGCTGTCGGTCAGCGCGCCACAGCTGACCGGGTAGGGGCGGGACAGGAACATCACCGCTTCGCCCAGAGACTGCTGAGGGCCGATGATTTCGACGATCTTCTTGCCGCCCTGCGGCGAATTGATGCTGAGCTGCAGCTGGCCGAACACGACGACGTGAAAGCCGGTCGACACGTCGCCCCGATGAAACAGCGTCTCGCCCTTTTCCAGCCGGATTTCCTTTGCGTCGGCTGCAATCTCGTCCAGATGGTGCGGCGTCAGGGCCTGGAACAGCGGCAGATGGGACAGGAACTTGCGGACGGTTTCCGGAGTGGATTCGGGGGGCACGGCTCACCTTGCGTCAGTGGTTGCGGAATCGGCACGGGCGTCCGGCATGTTCGCCCGCGCGGAGGATAACCCGGAATTTCCCGTGTCCCTGCACTCCCGCGACGGTCCCGGGCGGGATGCGCAACGGCAACAGGCGCGTGTTGCGTCTATTTCCTGTCGGCTGCCAGTGCGCGCAGTCCGGCCGGGTCGAGGATGGTGATCTGATTGCGGCCGAGTTCGACCAGCCCCTGTTCGGCGAAATTCTTCAGCAGGCGGCTGACGATTTCGCGCACGCTGCCCAGCTCGTCGGCCAGCTGCTGGTGCGTCGTGTGCATGGTCTGGCCGTGCCCGAGCAGCAGGCCGGCCAGACGCTGGTCGAGCCGCTGGAAGGCGATCGCCTCGACCAGCTGCATCAGTTCGGCCACGCGCTCGGCGAACAGGCCGAACACGAACTGCCGGAACGCCGGCTCCGACAGCAGTTGCTGGAACAGCGCCGGCGGCAGCACCAGCAGCCGGACGCTGCTTTCGGCGATGGCATGTGCGTTGTAGTCGCTCTGGCCGAGCAGGCAGGCGCTCGAAATGACGCAGGTCTCGCCGGCGTGCACGCGGTACAGCGGCAGTTCGCGTCCGCTGGCCGATGACTTGGCGACCTTGACCTGGCCTTCCAGCACGAACGGAAAGCCGACGCAGGGCTGGTGCTCGTCGAAGATGCGCGTACCTGCCGGCAGATCGAGCAGGTGTCCGCCGGCTTCGATGTGCTGGCGCGCCTCGGCGGACAGTCCGGACAGCAGCGGGTACAGCGCGGTCAGCGCGTCGGTGGGAGCGTTCATGACAGTGTGGCGATGACCGGTGCGTGATCCGACGGGCGCTCCAGCTTGCGTGGCGTCTTGTCGACGACGCAGCCGGTGCAGGCAGCAGCCAGCGGTGCCGACAGCAGGATGTGATCGATGCGCAGGCCGAAGTTGCGGCGGAAGGCGCCGGCCCGGTAATCCCACCAGGACCAGCTCTTCTCCGGCTGGTCGAACAGCCGGAACGCGTCACTGAGGCCGAGAGCCAGCAGGCCGGCGAAGGCGGCACGTTCCTGCGGCGACACATGGATCTCGTCCTTCCACTCCGGGTGCGCATCGCGCGCTTCCGGCGCGATGTTGTAGTCGCCCAGCAGCGCCAGCCGGGGGTGACGCGTCAGTTCGTCGCGCAGCCAGTCGGTCAGCGCGGCCAGCCAGCGCATCTTGTAGTCGAACTTTTCCGAGCCGACCGCCTGGCCGTTCGGAAAATAGGCGCAGACAATGCGCATGTCGTCTATCGTGGCCGCGATGACACGCTTCTGTTCGTCGTCGAAACCGGGTATGCCGGCCTGTACGTCGGCGGCCGGTGTCTTCGACAGGATGGCCACACCGTTGTAGGTCTTCTGGCCGGCAAACGCACTGTGATAGCCGGCGGCTTCCAGTTCGGCGCGCGGAAAGCCGGCGTCCTCGGTCTTGGTTTCCTGCAGGCAGACCACGTCCGGCTGCTCCGCCGCCATCCAGTCGGTGAGGTGGGGCAGGCGGACCTTCAGGGAATTCACGTTCCAGCAGGCTATCTTCATGACTGTCCGTAATCCTTTGCCATCGATGGCGTGTTGTCCGCGACGCGGCCCCGGCCACCCCGGGCGTCGTCGCCGATGCCATCGTGCCAGCCGTCGTCCGGAATGAAAAACTCCCGCATCTTGCCACTTCGCCCGCCTGCTGCAGCATTCCGGTCGTCAGTCCGGTGCGCGGTAGACCAGCACCTTGAGCGAGCGCTCGTCCGACACGTCGGCAAACGCGGGCGGGTTTGGTAGCCGTAGCTCGAACATCAGCTGCGGCGCGAGTTCCCTGACCTGATCCTGCAAGAAGGCGACCCCCAGCTTGGGGGAGTTCAGGCACAGCAGTGCATGGCCGCCGGGCGCCAGCAGATCGGGCAGGCGGCGGATCAGGCGTGCGTAATCCTTGTCGGCAACGAAACTGCCCTTCTGGTAGCTGGGTGGATCGAGGATGACCAAGTCATAGGGGCCGCCGCGCGTGATCCTGCCCCATGAACTGAAGATGTCGTGCGGGAGGAAGCTGGCGCCGGAAGTGAGTCCGTTGAGTGCGTGATTCTGCTTGCCGATGCCCAGTGCGCCGCCGCTCATGTCCACATTGCTTACCTGCCGGGCGCCTGCCTGCAGTGCAACCACCGAGAAGGCGCACGTGTAGGCGAACAGGTTGAGTACCTTGCCGCCGGGGTGGGCGGCCATCCGTTCGCGCACCCAGCGTCTGCCTTCCGCCATGTCGAGGAAGAAGCCGTGGTTCAGGCCCTTGAGCAGATGAATCCGGAAGCGGGCGCCGTTTTCGGTGACGACATGCGGGTCGGGCACGCAGCCCGCCATCAGCCGTGTGTCGGCCAGCGCTTCATGCCGGTACTGGAAGACCCAGTTCAGCGGCTGGTCTGGAGCCAGTTCTGTCCAGCGCGCGGTCAAGGCCGCGTCAATGGCGGCCAGTTCGTCGTCGCCGGCCGGCTGGAAGCTGGTCACAACCCAGACAGGGGGATAGGCGTCCAGCGTCCACTGCTCGGATCCAGGGTACAGACCGCCACGTCCATGGAAGATGCGCCGGGCGTCTGCGGGCATGTCCATCGTTGCGATGGCGTCGAGCAAGGCCTGCATGACTATTCATCTTTCCATCGGTGAGTTCATCCTGCGGGACGTCCGACGCCGCCCTGCGAAGACATCGCGGCAGAGCACGTTCGAAAAGGTCCGGAACATCTTGCCGAATATGTATTGGTTTCGGGGCGGAAGTCTGCCCGAGAAGCCATCCCTGCGCCAATCCTTGAAAGTCTCGTGAGCCCGGCATGCGTGGGCAAGCGTTGATCGACAGGCAATTGATCGATCACAAGAATGTTCCCGTGTTTAGACCTATCTTTCAACGAGGGTAAGTGATCCGCTGGTGCGGAGGTGCCGGAAGTTGCTGCTGTTTTTTAGTCGACACGATGAAAATCGAGGAGATGATCATGCGGAAGTGTTTTGTCGTATCTGTTGTGGCTGGCGCGTTGCTGTTCTCTTCGGGGTACGCGGTATCGGTCGATCAGGACCGTACGCAGGACAGGATTCAGAGCCGTGATACTGATCGGATCTATGGCAGCCAGATGATGACCGAGCAGGAACGTGCCGAATATCGAGATCAAATGCGGGCCGCGAAAACCGCAGAAGAGCAGGAGCGCATTCGCGCCGAACACCATGACCGCATGAAATCGCGCGCAAAGGAGCGCGGCCAAGTGCTGCCTGATGAACCGACTCCGCGGGATATGAACAAACGTGGCGGCGGCATGGGGCCGGGTGGCGGCATGGGGCCGGGTGGCGGCATGGGACCAGGCGGCGGCATGGGACCAGGCGGTGGTATGGGTTCCGGGGGAGGCAGAGGACGCTGACCTTTGTGACAGCCTTTTGGTCTGCCCCGATTACGGAATGGCAAAGAGCATGCCCTCGGTCAGGCAGCGAGGGCCGGATTCCGAATGACGCAAAAAGCGATCATGGTTTGCAGATGTGATAGCCGGAGGTAGAGCAGCGGCCCGGTCATCGCGGGGTTTGCAGGCCGCTGCGTCACCTGTTGCCGGGGGCAGGCAGCCGGCTGCGCAAGCTGCAACTTGTTCCACGCATCGGTGCTGAACCCGACCAACTGGTTGGCCCGGTGGTGATGGCTGGCGCGGGAGCCTCTTTGAGCTTGAAGCGCGTGACGAATGCCTGCCTCTGCTCTGCGCGGATGATGTGCTGTTCGTTGTAGGCGATCCTGCGGTTCTTCAGCAGCGACAGCGCCGATTTTTTCAGCGCGTCGCTGATCGCCGAGTCACGTGATGACCTGCGAACGGCGCATCGCAGCGTGCCCGGCATATCCGCCGCCGCTGGTTTCCAACACGTTGGCGCGCATCTTCTTCTCGGTCGCGCTGCGCGCATCCGGCGGCTTCGTTCGGATCAGCCGTCAGCCATGCTGATCAGTGCCATCGGTCCTTCGCGGGCGGCGACGTTTTGGCGTGGCGTTGCCCCAGCGCCTTTCGAGCGCGCCGGAGGCCGCTGCCTTCAGAAGTTTTGCAAAGGTCGGGCATTCGGCATGGCTGGACGCCGGGCAGGCTGCCGCGTGTCGCAGCCCGTAGCTCACGGCAGTCAAGCGCTCGATCTGGGAATCGATTTCGTCAGCTTTTGCAGCCAGCAAACGCCGGTCTATGTTCGGTTCGCCCGCTGGCAGGATCATCGACCGGATTTCGTCGAGAGACAGACCGGCGGCCTGACCGAGCGAAATCAGTGCCAGGTGATCGAGCACGCTGCGTGCGAACTTCCGCCGTGATCCGTGTTGTTGTCCGAGCGAGGCGATGAGCCCCTTCTTTTCGTAGAAGCGAAGTGTGGAGGCCGGTACGCCGGTGCTTCTGGAAACTTCGGAAATATCCATCCTCTACCCCTTGACTTGAAGTCGACTTCAACTTTTAGACTGCGCTTCACGGGTCCATCAGTCAATCTTCAAGGAGGGTTTCATGGCACTGCTTCAGGTCTTCATAAGGGTCGTTCTCATTGGTGCTGGCGCCACCGCAATCATGGACGCGTGGCTGGCTTTACTGAAGCGATCGGGCGTACAGACGCTGAACTTCGCGTTTGTCGGGCGATGGATAGGACATCTCGTTCGCCGCGGCAAGTTGTCTCACCCGTCCATCGGGAAGGCAGAGCCGATTCCCGGCGAACTCGTGATCGGCTGGATTACCCACTATGCGGTTGGCGTGGCTTTCGCGGGTTTACTTGTGGCGATACAGGGCATCGGCTGGACAGGAAACCCGACCCTGGTGCCGGCTGTCGTCACGGGCGTGGCGACGGTCGTTGCCCCGCTTTTCGTGATGCAGCCGGCCATGGGATCAGGGTTTGCTGCGTCACGAACGCCGGCTCCGATCAGAAATTGCCTTCGAAGTGTCGCCAATCACACGGTCTTCGGCATTGGCCTCTATCTGTCAGCCTGCCTCGTCGAGGGTGCCTTTCGATGAAACATGCATGTATCGGAAAATTTCATGGACAGCGGAAAGGTGCGAAATGAAAAGAATTGCAGTCGTCTACCACAGTGCCCATGGGCACACCGAACACATGGCCTTCACCGTCCGAGATGGCGCCCGCAGCGTTCCGGCCACCGAGGTTCATGCACTGAAGGCGCAAGACCTTGTGGCCCGGCCCGAGGTGCTGGCCGACTATGACGGCTACCTTCTCGGCTCACCGACCTATTTCGGAGGTGTCTCCGGTTCCTTCAAGACCTTCATGGATGCGACCGGCGGTCTATGGCGCGCCCAGCGGCTGAAGGGCAAGCTTGCGGCCGGATTCACGGTGTCGTCCTTACCCGCGGGCGACAAACAATCCACGCTGATGTCGATGTTCGTTTTTTGCATGCAACACGGAATGCTGTGGGTCGGCAACCCGATACTTCCCGAGCAGCATGCAGGGGTTCCATACGATGAGTCAGCCAATCGACTCGGTTCCTGGTCAGGTCTGATGGCGCAGGCAGGACACTCGGCGCCGGCAGACGCCTTCCCCGACGGCGATATCAGGATGGCCCGGATGTTTGGCAGGAATTTCTCGGAGACGCTGCACCGCATTTCCGGAGCAACCTGAACAGGAGGTTCGATGATGATTCCAACAAGATACGGGCCGTTGCTGTTCAGCTTGATTCTCTCCGGGCAGATGTCCCTTCTGGTTTCCGGAATCGCGACGTTTCGCGCGACGGGCCTGACCTCCGATTTTCTGCACTCGTGGATCAGCGCCTGGGCGGCTGCGTGGCTATTTGCGTTTCCGGCGGTAATACTTGTCAGCCCGATGACACGCAGGGTCGTGCGCTTCTTCATCGCGAAGGACAGTCCGGGCAGCGGGGCACAGACATGAAATCGCGATCGTCGGCGCCTCCCGGGCCTCGCGATGCCATCGGCTTGATTCATGTCGTGTGGCGTCGGCGATCGGGCAGATACGGATCCCGCCGTTGATTGCTCCGGTGCCCGCTCATCGGAAAGCACTCTCGCGTACAGTCACGCCACTCCAACAGCTTGTCCTCGCTCAAGACATGAACAGAATGCAGTCAGAGTGGTATCGCCTGTACCTGCCGGACGCTCCGGACCAGGCTGCCGGCGAACCCGGTCTGATCGACGCCGGCGGGCGGGTGCGGGCGATGATGCTCGAACTCGCCGGACCGGCCGACTGGGACGCCGTCGCCCGCGTGTGGCAAGGGGTTCAGGTCGATCTGGCTCTGCCCGCGCCGGCCATTGCGGTGTCGGGCATCGACGGCTATCAGCTCTGGTTCTCGTTGCTGGAGCCGGTGCCGGCCGCCCGGGCACATGCTTTTCTCGACGCCCTGCGCGTGCGCTATCTGCATGCCGTCGCCCCGGCGCGCATCCGCCTGCTGCCAACGGTCGACGCGGCCGTGCCGCGGCATGCCGGGACGGTGCCGGCACAGCAGGCGCAGAGCGGCTGCTGGTCGGCTTTCGTGGCGCCCGATCTGGCGCCCATGTTCGCCGATACGCCCTGGCTGGACATCGAGCCGAGCCAGGATGGCCAGGCAGACCTGCTGTCCGGTCTGCAATCCATCAAGGATGCGGATTTCCGGAAAGCGCTGGAACGCCTCGGATCTGTGACGACACCGGCGACGGCAGATGCCGGCGCGGCAGACACCGGATCGGTGTCGAAGCCTGCCTGTCCTGACCCGAAGCGCTTTCTGCTCGACGTGATGAACGATGCCGCCGTGGCGCTTGAACTGCGGGTGGAGGCTGCAAAAGCGTTGTTGCCCTACTTCGAGGATCGTGTCCGCCGCTGAGGCAGATCGACCTGCGTGACGCCCGGGATTCCGGACGGGGGTGATCGTCGCGTCCGGGCAGCCACGCCTCCGGTTCCGGATGCCCGTCAGGCCAATCCAGCGTCATCCGCGTACCGGGGAAATTCGACCGTCACCCGGTCCGGCAGTCGGTGCATGCAGTGCAGGAATACCGGGCTGGACACCCATCCGGACAGCCAGGACTGCAACGCGGCTGGCAGCCGCTGCGCGAACCATGCCGGCTCCACCGCAGCGAACTGCCGCACGAACGGGAACAGTGCGATATCGGTTGCGCACGGTACGTCGCCGCCGAGAAAGCGGCTTTTGTCGAGACGATCGGCCAGCGGCAGCAGGAAGGTATCGAGCGCCTGCGCCCTATGGCTGTCACGGTCGGCGCCGGGGAAGCGCTCCGGGTACTTGTAGCGGTCGAGATGCTGCTTGAAGAGGCCGTCGTTCCGCGTCAGCCAGTCGAGATTGGCCGGCGTCTGCGCCGGCCCCCACCACGTTGAACATGGCAGCGGCGCGAGTGCCCATCGCATGATGTCCCAGCTCTGGTCGAGCACGTTGCGGTTCGGCAGGCACAGGACGGGTACCGTGCCCTTCGGCGAAAGCGCGAGCAGAGCTGCCGGCTTGTCCCGCAGCGACACTTCGTGCGCATCGAAGGCGATATCGGCGATCAGCAGCGCCATGCGGGCACGCATGGCGTAGGGACAGCGTCGGTAGGTATAGAGCAGCGGCCTTGTCATCACGCGGTTTGCAGCCTGCTGCGATACCCGTTGCCCGGAGGGCAGGCGGCTGGCTGCGCACGCTGCACCGTCTTCACTGCGCCTCTGGTTCTGTCGCGGCCGGTGGCGGCGTCTTTGCGCCGGCCGGCGGTTTGGCGCTGCCCTTGGCCGGGTAGCCAGCGCGGTCGAGCAGCTTGTTCCACGCTTCGGGGCTGAAGCCGACCAGCTGGTCGGCACCGGCGGCAATGGCCGGCACGCGCGCCTCCTTGAGCTTGAAGCGCGTGACGAAGGCCTGCTTCTGCTCTTCGCTGGTGATGCGCTGTTCGGTGTAGGCGATGCCGCGGTTCTTCAGCAGCGACAACGCGGATTCGCACAGCGAATCGCAGGCGTTGCCGAGCCACACGGTGACCGGCGCACGGCGCGCTGCTTCGCGTTCGGCATACCCGCTGCCGCTGGTTTCCACCACGTTTGCATGCATCTTCTTTTCGGTTGCATTGCGCGCATCGGGTGGTGGCGGTGTGTCGCTGTAGTGCGTGTGTCCCTGTGCGTCGATCCATTTGTAGGTTTCGGCACAGGCGATGCCGGCGCACAGCATGCCGGCCATCGAGATGCAAAGCAGTCTATGCAATCCAGTCATCGAAAGTCTCCCGTGGGTTCAGGCATTGACCATGCCGCTGTGACGCAGCAGTGCGTCGGGTCGCGGTTCGCGGCCGCGGAAGGCCTTGAACGATTCAAGCGCTGGCCGCGAGCCGCCGACGGCGAGGATTTCATCCCAGAAGCGGCGGCCGGTGGCGGTGTCGAGCACGGTGCCGGCAATGCCGCGTGCTTCCTCGAAGGCTTCGAAGGCGTCGGCCGACAGCACCTCGGCCCACTTGTAGCTGTAGTAGCCGGCCGCATAGCCGCCGGCGAAGATGTGGCTGAAGCTGTTCGGAAAGCGGTTCCATTCCGGCGGCCGCACGACGGCGACCTCGTCGCGCACCTCGTCGAGCAGCTGCAGCATGGTCTTGTCGCCGCCGGGCACGAAATCGTGATGCAGTCGCAGGTCGAACAGCGAGAACTCGATCTGGCGCAGCGTCTGCATGCCGCTCTGGAAGTTCCGGGCGGCGATCATCTTGTCGTACAGCGCGCGCGGCAGCGGCTCGCCGGTATCGGCGTGCGCGGTCATGCCGGACAGCACATCCCACTCCCAGCAGAAGTTCTCCATGAACTGGCTGGGCAGTTCGACCGCATCCCACTCGACGCCGTGGATGCCGGACACCGGCAGGTCGTCAACGCGGGTCAGCACATGGTGCAGGCCGTGGCCGGTTTCGTGGAACAGCGTGATCACGTCGTCATGGGTGAAGGTGGCCGGCTTGCCACCGACCGGCGACGGGAAGTTGCAGTTCAGGTAGGCGACCGGTGTCTGGATGCCACCCGCGGTGCGGCGCCGGGTGATCGCCTCGTCCATCCAGGCGCCGCCGCGCTTGGTGTCGCGCGCGTACAGGTCGAGGTAGAACTGGCCGACCAGTTCCGCACCGTTCTCTCCCTGACGTTCGATGCGGAAGAAACGCACGTCGGGGTGCCACACCGGCGCGACATCGGGCCGGATGCTGACGCCGTACAGACCTTCGACCACGCGGAACAGACCTTCGAGCACCTTGGGCTCGGGGAAGTACTGCTTCACTTCCTGTTCGGAAAAGTCGTAGCGCTGCACGCGCAGCTTTTCGGACACCCAGGCCATGTCCCACGGATGCAGTTCATCCAGGCCGTATTCGTTGCGGGCAAAGGCGCGCAGCTCGTCGAGGTCGCGCTGGCCGTGCGGTCGGGCACGTACGGCGAGGTCGCGCAGGAAGGCCATCACCTGCTCCGGCGTGTCGGCCATTTTCGGCACCATCGACAGTTCGGCGAAGCTGCCGAACCCGAGCATCTTCGACTCTTCGGCCCGCAGCGAGAGGATGCGGTCGATCAGCCCCGAGTTGTCGCGCTCGGCCTCGCCGAACTCGGAGGCGCGCGTGGCGTAGGCGCGGTACATGCGGGCACGCAGTTCGCGATTGTCGGCGTACTGCATCACCGGCAGGTAGGAGGGCATGTGCAGCGTGAATTTCCAGCCATCGCGTGCGTCGTTCTGTGCGGCCTCGCGGGCCGCCTCGATGCTGTCGTCCGGCAGTCCGGCCAGCAGTGCCGGATCGCTCACGTATTCGGCGAAGGCGTTGGTGGCGTCGAGCACGTTCTCGGAAAACTTCGTGGACAGCGACGCCAGCTCTTCCTGGATTTCCTTGAAGCGCGGCTTCTGCTCTTCCGGCAACTCAGCGCCGGACAGGCGGAAGTCGCGCACTTCGTTATCCAGGATGCGCCGGCGCGCTGGCGACAGCGTCGCGTATTCGGCGCTGTCGTGCAGCGCGCGGTACTTCGCGAACAGCGCGAGGTTCTGGCCAAGCGAGCTGTAGAAGCGGGTGATTTCCGGCAGCGTGGCGTTGTAGGCCTCACGCCAGGCCGGTACGTCGTTGACGCCATGCAGGTGGCCGACCACGCCCCAGGCACGACCGAGCTGTTCGCCCATGTCCGTGATCGGCGCGGCGAAACCGTCCCAGGTCGGTGCGTCGGGGCTGGCGATCAGTCCGTCGATCAGCGCCTGATAGCGGGTCAGCAGGTCGCTGATGGCCGGTGCCACATGTTCGGGCTGGATTGCGTCGAAACGGGGCAGCGAGGAGAAATCGAGCAGCGGGTTCGTGTTCATGTTCGTCCGGAAGTATTGCGATCGGGGCGCCTGGCAGGCGCGATCGCCCGATTCTAGGTGCTGCAGTGACCGATGTGCTAGCCGCGTCGCCTACATCGCACTGTTTCAGGGCAGGGCTGCCGCATATCCTCAAGTTGCGGCGTCCTTTGCCGAAAACAGGAGTAGCCGGGGAAGGATTTCTTATTGAGGTATGTCGGGTTCGTTCCGACGGAATTCAATGCACGCGATTTTTTTCATGAACGGTCGTCCTGCGGTGCATCGATTCCAGCGCACGCCCAGGGCCACCGATCTTCCCGCGGATGTTGGCAATTCGGAGGGCTGACCCATGACAGACACGGAAACATTGATCGACGAGAGCATCCTGTTCAGCGTGCCTGCCATGCGTAATCGCGCATCGGGCCTGCTGCCGCGCATGATCTCCCTGCTGCACAGCGAGGCCGAGTCCGGCCTGGAGGCGATGGGTGCAGCGGCGGCAGCGTCGGATGCCGGCGCCCTGCGCGAGGCGGCGCACCGGCTCAAGAGCGCCAGCGGCGCGCTGGGTGCGATGAGGCTTCATGCGCTGGCGCGCGACATCGAAAACGCGGCGCGCGGCGGATACGCGAGTTTCGACGAGGCCGACCGGCAGGAGGTGGAACAGGTGCTGCAGGCCACTTTCGATGCGCTCGAGAAGCTCAGTGCCGCGCTGCCGTCCGGCACGAACGCATCAACGTGCAGGGCGGACTGATGCACAATGCACTTTCAGGCATGGTCGGCCACGGAAACGGAGCTCGCGGGTGATTCTTCTTGTCGACGACGACGCGATGGTCCGTCTGCTTGCGTCCGAAGTCCTGATCAGTGCCGGCTTTGAAGTCATGGAGTGCTCCGACGGGGAGCACGCGCTGGAAGCGTTCGACAAGCACGAGTTTTCGCTTGTGCTCCTCGACGTGAACATGAGCGGCATCGACGGTTTCGAAGTCTGCCGGGCGATCCGTGAACGTCCGCACGGCCAGCGAGTACCGATCATCATGCTGACCGGCATGGACGATACAGTGTCCATCGACCGGGCCTATTCGCTCGGCGCGACCGATTTCGTCACCAAGCCGCTGAACTGGACACTGCTGGTGTATCGCGTGCGCTATGCGTTGCGCGCGGCCGCCACGGTGGCGGACCTGGAAGTATCGCAGCGACGTCTCGCGGTGGCGCAGCGTGTGGCCAGGCTGGGCGGGTGGGTCTGGCACATCGATGACGACCGCTGCGAGCGCAGCCAGATCTGTCTTGACCTGTGGGGTGACACCCAGCCGGCAGCGCAAGCGGTGCCGTTCGGCTTCCTGTCGCGCGTGCTCAGCCCGGATCGCCAGCACCTGCGCGAGGCAATGGAGCGTGCCCGCCGCGGCGACGCCTATCAGATGAGCTTCCGCGTTCAGCGTGGTGACGGTTCGGTGGTGACGCTTTATGAGCAGGCCTTGCCGGTGCGCGATGAATTCGGGCGTGTCGTGCGAGTCGAGGGTGTGACGCAGGATGTGACCGAGCGCGAACTGGCCGCGGAGCGCATCCGCTTCCTCGCCTATCACGACAGCCTGACCGGACTGGCCAATCGCCAGATGTTTCGCGAGATGCTGGACCACGCTCTGGCGCGATCCGGTCGCATCGGCGCCCGGTGTGCCTTGCTCTACCTCGATCTGGACCGGCTCAAACGCATCAACGACAGCTTCGGCCACACGCTGGGCGACCAGATATTGCGCGAGGTGGCAGGCCGCCTGGTCGGTTCGGTGCGTTCAGCCGATTTCGTCGGACGTGAGGGAGTGGACCCCGATGAGGTGGTTGCGCGCCTGGGTGGCGACGAATTCACAGTGCTTCTGACGGATCTGGCCCGCCCCGAGGACGCGGCGCGGGTGGCAACGCGGATCTGCGAGGAACTGTGTCGCCCTCTGCAGGTGGCTCACGTCGAACTCGTGGTGACGGCATCACTCGGCATTGCGCTGTTTCCGGAAAACGGCACCGATGCCGAAGCACTGCTGCGGCACGCCGATATGGCGATGTATGCCGCCAAGCAGCGTGGCCGCAATACCTTCGAATTCTTCACAGAGGCGATGCAGCAGCAGGCGCTGGAGCGGCTGTCGCTGGAACAGGATCTGGCGCATGCCATTGAAGCTGGCCAGTTCTCGCTGCATTACCAGCCCCAGGTCGACGCTACGAGCGGTCGCATCGTGTCGGCCGAGGCGCTGTTGCGCTGGACCCATCCCGAGCGTGGCAATGTTTCTCCGGTGCAGTTCATTCCGGTGGCCGAGGAGACCGGTTTCATCGTCCCGCTCAGCGAATGGGTGGTGCTCACGGCCTGCCGCCAGATCGCGCAGTGGCGGGAAAGCGGCGCTCCGGTGGTGCCGGTGGCGATCAATCTGTCGGCGATCAATTTCCGTTCCGACTCGCTGCTGCCGGTCATCGTGCATGCGCTCGAATCAACCGGCATCCCGTCGGAACTGCTGCATGTGGAACTGACCGAGAGCGCGGTCATGCACGAACCGGAAAGCGCGCTCGAAAAGCTCAAGGCACTGAAGGCGCTCGGCCTGAAGCTGTCGATCGACGATTTCGGCACCGGCTATTCGTCGCTGTCGACGCTGAAACAGTTTCCGATCGACCTGCTGAAGATCGATCGCAGCTTCGTGCGCGACCTGCCGGATGATGCGAGCGACGGTTCCATCGTCGAGGCGATTCTGGCGATGGCGCAGGCGCTGAGTCTGGGCGTCGTCGCCGAGGGCGTGGAGACGGAAGCGCAACGCGAGTTCCTGACGCAGCGTCAGTGCGGACTCATGCAGGGCTACCTGTTTTCCAGGCCGTTGCCGGCCGAGCAGTTCCTGCAGCGTCTGGAGGCGGATCGTCCAGGCTGAAACCCAAAGGGTTTCCCGCCCGGACGCTTTCGTCAGCCCTTCGGGCCTGTGCCCGCCAGCATCATGTCGTCGTCGATCAGCACGGCCTTGCCATCAGGTTTCGCCAGATCGGGGATCGTGCTGCGTACGCGATAGATGCCGCCCGGTACTGCATCGGACAGGGTAAATACATAAGTCTTGCCGAGGTACTTCGGAAACTTGTCCTTGTTCGGATCGTTGCTGTAGGGCGTGATCCGGTACTCCTTTGCGTCGACGGTCCTGCCGCCGAAACTGACCTTCACCGGCGTTGCCTTCGGACCTTCGGACAGCGCGAGCCGGATGCGCTTCTGGAAATAGAACGCCTTGCCCTTGGTCAGTCGTTCCATCTCGGCGATGTCTCGCCTGAGGAAACACATCAGCGCCGGATTGCTCGGAACATCCTCCAGTTCGGGCATGTCCAGCTTGCGGCTACCGCTCAGACAATCGGTGTTGACCTTGCGCCCGCCCTTGTCCTCGCCGATGCGGACTTCAACCGAGTCCTGGAAGGCGACTTCCTGGCTACCGCTGCGCTTGAAGGTGTAGCTCAGCGTGGTCGGCGCCTTCAGCGACGATAGCTGGTCAGTCATGAACAGCTGCTTTTCCGCTTCGGTGATTTCATCGCTCGGCTCCGCGTGGGCGATGCCTGCCAGCGCGCACAGTGCGACCAGCAGCGTGGATATCCTTGTACGGTGCTTCATTGTCGACTCCTCGATAGGTGTCCGGACTTCTTGTTGCCCGGTATTGGGTGATTTCAACAGCTCTTGCCTGTATTGTCAGCGACGCAGGCGTCGAGTCTTGCGTCCAGTCCGCTCAGCGCCGCTGGCGCAATCCGTGCCAGCCGGGCACGCGACAGCGCATAGCCGCTGTCGTCGTGCAGACTGTGCTGTGCCAGCGCCAGTTCGGTCACAAAGACCTGGTTGTTGCCATCGAGCGTGCTCGCCTGCGTCAGCGAGGCAACGGCGTCGGTGTCGCGTCCCTGTCCGCGCTGGGCAAGGCCGAGCGAATACCAGGCCGACGCGTCGGTTGCATCGTCGGCAACCCAGCCGCGAGCCAGCGCCTCCAGTTCGCTCCATCGTGCCTCCGCCTGCAGTCGCAGGCTGCGCAGGAAGGGCGGCAATGCGTCTTCCGGCTGGTCCCAGAAGGCGTGCCCCTCGAGCGGTGCCACTTCGGGGCCGGCAGGCAATGCCATGGCCTCACGTATCCAGTCTGTCGGCAGCGAAAACTGGTTGTCGTTGCCGCTGCGGAAGCGGAAGGTCATGACGCCGGCCAGCCGTCCATCGCGGTCGAACAGACCACCGCCGCTTGCTCCCGAGGTGAAGGGCGTGGTGCTCTGCACCACCAGTGCGCCATCGTGGCGATGCAGCCGCAGTACGGTGCCGTTGCTCAGGCGCGGTGCCGCACCGAGTATGTAGCCCAGCGCGATAAGTTCTTCGCCGGGTACCAGCGGGGTACGGCGCAGTTCCACCACCGGTACCTGCGAGGCGCCCGGGACGTCGAGCAGGCACAGGTCGCGCCTGACCTGTGCGCGCTGCGACGCGACCTGCATCCGTTCCCCCTCACTGACCACGCGCACGGTCGTCGCGTGCGCCGTGACATGACAGGCGGTCACGATCACGCCCGGACCGACCGCGACACCGGTGCCGACCGACACATTGCCGTGGCTGTCTGATGCCTCGACCTTCAGCACGCTCGGGCGCAGGCGGATCAGCGCAGCGACATCCTGTTCGTCCATGGCACATGCCAGCGTCGGCAGCAGCGCTGCCAGCAGCAGTAAGGGTCGGTGCGGGCGCACGGCCAGGGCGAACAAGGGGCGGTCAGCGATCCACGACCGTATGACCGGCCTGGGATTCGTCGATCAGCGGCACGCCGTACGACGTCAGGATGGCTTGTATGCCGGGCAGGTTGCGCTGTACCACCTCCTCTATCCTGTTTTTCCAGTCCTTCTCGCCGTAGCGGACTGCCATCGTGATCGCGTAATCGAACTTGATCGAATTTTCCGGCGGGAAGGGTACCGTCACCAGGTCGGCGGCCTTGGTGTTGCGACCGAAGTAGCCAGCGATGGGGCCCCAGGCCATTGCAACGTCGACCTTGCCGGCAACCAGTTCCTTCTCGACGATTTCGCCGGGGTAGGCCTCGGGGTCGCCCGACTGTCGCTGGTACGAGACGGCCTGATCGAACAGCTTGTTGCGCAGCAGCCAGTCCACCGGCGGCGTCTGCGAGAACACGCCGAACCTGAGGGCATGGAGCTTTTCCGGCGGCAGCTTGAGCAGGTCATCCGGTACCTTGACCTCGTCAAGCCCGGTGCCCTTCCTGAACACCATGGCGTAGGTCGAGCGGAAGTAGGGCTTGATGGTCGCGCCGAGATCGAACCCGACCGGGACGCCGATGATCAGATCGCACTTGTACTTGCCCGGAATCGTCGGGTGTTTGGCCTTGAGGGTCATGCGCACGAAACCCATGCGCTGCGGGAAATAGGTGTATTCCAGCGGCCAGCCCAGATCCTTTGCCAGCAGTTCGGCGATCTTGTTCTCGTAACCTTCGCCCTTGTCGTTCGACAGCGGCATGTTGTTCGGATCGGCGCATACGCGGAGCACCTTGTCGTCACCGGTTTCCCGCGCCTGCGCCTGCGCTTGTGCCATGGTCGTGGTGAGCCCGGCAGTCAGTGCGAGCATCGCTGCGAACATCATCTGCTTCATTGTTATGGTCTCCTCCGGATGAACGATTTGGCGGCGGGGTGCCGGAAGACGGCCCCGGCGATGCCCGGGCGATCTGACAGCGCGCCGGCGGTTTTGTTTTGACCGGTTTAAATTTCGACGCAAAAAAAACTGGCACCGGCGTTTCCGCACAGTGCCAGTCCGAGACCTTGCAGAAGGCGCGTGTCGCGCCTTCTGATCAACGCACCATTACGGCAGTGCGAAGACGGTCATCACACCGCCCAGTTCGGTGTAGTTGGCCAGTTCAGCATAGCCACCCACCGCACCCAGACCGTCGGTCGGCTTTTCGAGACCTGCGGCGAGGCCGATACCAGCCCAGCCACCGATGCCCGACAGCACGCCGATGTACTGCTTGCCCTTGTGCTCCCAGGTATTGACGTTGCCGATGATGCCGGACGGCGTCTTGAACTTGAACAGCTCCTTGTTGATGTCGTCAGCATCGACGCACTTCAGGTAGCCCTCAAGCGTGCCATAGCAGGCCACGCCACCCGCAGTCACGAGAGCGCCCGACCATACCGAGAACTTCTCTGCCTTGGACTGGACGATCTTGCCCTTGCCGGCGTCCCAGGCAATGAAGTTGCCCATGCCGCCATGGCTGCCCGGAGCCGGGTACATCGACAGGGTTGCGCCGACATACGGCTGGCCTGCGGTGTACTCGACCTTGAACGGCTCGTAGTCCATGCAGACGTGGTTCGTCGGCACATAGAACAGGCCATTCTTCGGGTTGAACGCGGCCGGCTGCTGGTCCTTCGAGCCGAGCGCTGCCGGGCAGATGCCCTTGCTGTTCACGTCTTCGCCATTGGCCTGGGTCGAGTACTTGGACACGACTTGCGGACGGCCGGTGTTCATGTCGACGTGGGTCGCCCAGTTCACCTTCGGGTCGTACTTCTCTGCGGTCAGCAGTTCGCCAGTCACGCGGTCGAGCGTGTAGCCGAAGCCGTTGCGGTCGAAGTGAACCACGGTCTTGCGCTTCTTGCCCTTGACGTCGATGTCGGCGAGGATCATTTCGTTGATGCCGTCGAAGTCCCACTCGTCGTGCGGCGTCATCTGGTAGACCCAGCGGACCTTGCCGTTATCGACATCACGTGCCCAGATGGTCATGGACCACTTGTTGTCGCCCGGACGCTGAGTCGGGTTCCAGGTCGAGGGGTTGCCCGAACCGTAGTACATCAGGTTTTCCTGCTGGTCATACGAGTACCAGCCCCAGGTCGTGCCGCCACCGATCTTCCACTGGTCGCCCTGCCAGGTCTTCAGCGACGAATCCTTGCCCACCGGCGCCATCTTGCCGTTGGTCCAGGTCATGGTCTTTTCCGGATCCATCAGCATTTCTGCGTCGGGGCCGGTGCTGTAACCCTTCCAGACCTGCTTGCCGGTATTGATGTCGTAGGCAGCGACGTAACCGCGGATGCCGAACTCACCGCCGGAGATACCGGTGATGACCTTGTCCTTGAATACGTGCGGTGCGTTGGTATTGGTGCCGCCGACCTTCGGGTCGCCGTTCTTGACGTCCCACAGCTTCTTGCCGGTCTTCGCATCCAGGGCAACCAGGGTCGTGTCGGCCTGTTGCAGGAAGACCTTGCCTTCAGCGTAGGCCAGACCACGATTGACGGTGTCGCAACACATCACCGGAATCACCGACGGATCCTGCTTCGGCTCGTACTTCCACTTGATCTTCTGGGTTTCCAGATCGATCGCGAAAACCTTGTTGGGGAAAGGCGAATGCACGAACAGCGTGTCGCCGATGACCAGCGGACCGCCTTCGTGACCGCGCAGCACGCCGGTCGAGAACGTCCATGCCACCTTCAGATCCTTGACGTTCTTTTTGTTGATCTGATTGAGATTGCTGTAACGCTGGTTTTCGAAGTTGCCGGCCTGCATCGGCCAGTTCTTCGGGTCCTTGATCAGCTTGGCTACGTCGGCATTGGCCAGTGCAGTGCCCGGGATGGCAAGTGCAGCGACCCACAGGGGCAGTTGTTTCATCTTGATGGACATAGGCTCCTCCTCATTGCGACCAGAAAAACCGAAGCCTCGTGTCGAAGGCTTCGGCCGCTGTTGCCCGGCGATGCCCATAAGTGGCCTCGGGCGTCGGGGTAATGAAGGTATAGCACACGAATTTTGAGCGGCGGGAAGATTTCCCGAAGTGACTTCAAAATTTTAATGTTGACGTCAGTCAATCAAGTTGCTCTATGGCTTATAGCCGAGGTTTCGCGTGCATTAAGAGTGATCGTTGTGGCGCACTGCAACATGGTGAAAGCTGCTGCATGTTGCAGTGCGCAACAGGATGGTTATGCCTTGTGGGTAGCCTGCCGGCGGCCTGAAGATGACGCACTCGGATCTGGATTTGGCAGGCGGGTGCTTCCGGTTGGTTGTGCGGGTCAGCGCAGCCGTTTCCGTTCCCGACGTGTCCGTTGCGGCATGTCCGGTCGGAAAGCCCAGGCAAGGCAGGCCAGCCCGAGCAGAGCCGGCAGCCAGCCGATTTGCGTGGGAACGGATTGCGTGCGGGCGAGGTTGGCGTCGGTCAGTGCGCTGGTCAGGCCGTCGGCCGAAATCAGCGTCTGGTAGGCCATGCCGGTCTGCGATGCGAGGTCCCGCAGATGGCTCTCTTTCAGACTCGACAGGTGTTCAGTTCCGCTGGAGATGCTTTTTGCCACCGCCTTGCCGTTTTCGTCGACCATCGTTTCCGATGCGCTGCCGCCGCGCCCGCTGCTCGAAGCGTCGTTCTGGGCCACCTCGTCGGCACGCCAGTAACCCAGCGGGCGCCCGTCCGGATCGAACTTGGGAATCGGGCTCAGCGTGCTGCCGCCGGTGCCGACGATCAGTCCCTTCACCTTGCCCGGTTCTCCATCGAAGGTCGGGTGCATCGACGGGCTCAGGGGCGGCGCCTCCTGACCGTCCGTGATGAACACCAGCGACGGCGACTGATCCATGTCCTTGAGCGTGCGGATCGATGAAAACAGACCCTTGGATATCTGGCTTGCGCCGGCCCAGGACATCTGGCCGTCGATGTTCGCCAGCGTTGCCAACAGTTCATGGTAGTTGCCGCACACCTCGACCGGCGTCATCAGTGCCAGCAGCCGGTATTCGGAAAAAACGCCCCAACCGACCGTGGAACCGCAGGGCAGCCGGCGCAGCGACTCGGCCAGGCTGCGTTTGGTGAAGGCGAGCCGGCTGACCGGCTTGCCGTCGATTTCATAGTCGAGCGTGTTCATGCTCTGAGTGATGTCCAGCACCACCATGTGGTGATAGCTGCGCCCCGGCAGTGGCAGCGGCGGCAATACGGCGGCGATCGCGAACAGCGCGGTCGCGGCGCTCAGCAGACGTGTCTGCGGAGCGCAGATGCGAGCCAGCAGCTGACCGGCCGGCCACATCACGGCAGTCCCAGCGTGAAGGCCTTCATCGTCGTGACGGCCCGTTCGCTGTTCTTCGGCAAAGGTGGCGCCTCGCTGATGATTTCCTCCCGCTCGGGGGCCAGCCGCAAGGTGCGTTCAAGGTTGTACTTGGCGTCCCAGTGAGCCGGATTCAGGCGCAGCAGTTCGCGGTAACTGGTCTTGGCCAGTTCGGCCAGCGGCAGCGAGCGGCCGATGTTTTCCGGTCCGTACTTCAGCGCCTCACGCAGGTGCAGGTTGCCCAGGTTGTACAGCACCGACTGCAGCAGAGCGCCATCGGTACTGCGCGACAGCGCCTTGTAGGCACGCACCGCCCCGTCGTAGTCGTTGCGAGCGGCCAGCGCCAGGGCGCGCGCGAACTCCGCTTCGGGGGCGTCGAGCGTGCCCTTGGCATCGGCCGCACCGCTCACCCGCTGGTTGAATTCCCGCGCCTGTCCGAGCCGGTAGGCTTCCCAGGCGGCAAACAGCAGGCTGCCGGCGAGCATCAGTACGAGCAGCGAAGCGAGGCTGCGCATTTTCATGACTGCAACTCCTGTTTCCAGGCCGGCCGGGTCAGCAGCCGGCAGGCGAGTGCCAGCGCCCCGGCGAGCAGGGCGAGGGCGTAGCACCAGGCCGAATAATCGCGGCGAGGAATCCGTTCCAGATAGTCGAGCGGCAGGTTCTGCTGGCGGTCGACCTCGGCCACCGCCTGCGCGACCGCTTCCGGATCTTCGGCCTCGAAGGCCTGATAGGGCACGCCGGTCGTCTTCAGGAAGCGGTGCAGCGCAGCTTCCGGAATGTTGCTGTCACTGTCGTCGGCATCCAGCCCGGGGCTCAGCGCCGAGCGGATGAATATCCAGTACACCGCGATACGGTTCTTCTTCAGCGTGCGCGTGATGCGCTCACGCATGTCGTTGTCGACCTGTGCCGCGCCGTCGGACACCAGCAGCAGGATGCGGCTGCCGGAATAGGCGCGCCGCTCGAACTGTTCGGCGCCGGCCAGCAGTGCGCGGCCGATGTCGGTTTCGGACAGTCCCCGGCCGATGCCGCCGGCGGTAATCGCAGCCTGCACCACGTCGCCGTGCTGCGTGAACGGCACCACCGGCAGCGGCGTCGAACTGAACAGCAGCAGCGAGTAACGGTCCTCCGGGCGCCGGGCCGCGAAGTCGCCGAGCAGGCGACGCGCGACCTTGCCCTTCGAATCGTGCGTGGTGTCGATCGAGGGCTGGCGCCCCTTGGGTACCAGCGGCTCGTCCATGCTGCGGCTGCGGTCGAGCACGATGACGATTTCCGCGCCGCGGCCGGTGCGCTGTACCTCGGTGGCCGGCTGGCCCAGACCGGCCAGACCGGACACGGCCGCCAGCATCGCCACTGCCGCGGCGATGCGTCCGCCGCGCAGCAGCAGGTCGCCCAGCGGATCGCGCGGCAGCCAGTCGACGCA
>DATCUL010000251.1:0-7972 GCA_036567405.1 Methyloversatilis sp.
GCGGAAGCACTTGGTGAGCTGGTAGTAGCGGTCGTACCCGGCCACCATCAGCAGCTGCTTGAACAGCTGCGGCGACTGCGGCAGCGCGAAGAACTGGCCGTCGTGCACGCGGCTGGGTACCAGATAATCGCGCGCGCCCTCCGGCGTGCTCTTGGTGAGCATCGGTGTTTCGATGTCGATGAAACCCTTGTCGTCGAGAAAACGGCGGAAGGCCATCGCCGTCTTGTAGCGCAGCATCATGTTCTTCTGCATCGCCGGGCGGCGCAGATCGATCACGCGGTGCGTCAGGCGCACGGTTTCCGACAGGTTGTCATCATCCAGCGGGAAGGGCGGCGTCACGGACGGATTCAGCACTTCGACTTCGTGCGCCAGCACTTCGATCTGGCCAGACACGAGGTTGGCATTGGTTGTACCTTCCGGACGGCGGCGCACCCGGCCGGTCACCTTCAGGCAGAACTCGTTGCGCACCGATTCGGCGATGGCGAAGGTTTCCGCGCGGTCGGGGTCGCACACGATCTGCACCAGGCCTTCGCGGTCACGCAGGTCGATGAAGATGACGCCACCGTGGTCACGCCGGCGGTGGGCCCAGCCGAACAGCGTGACGGTCTGGTCGAGGTAGCCCGCGTCGAGCAGGCCGCAGTATTGCGTGCGCATGGTTTGATTCCGGAAAAAAGGCGGGGTGCCAGGCACCCCGGTGTCAATTGTCGAGTGCAGGTATTGCGGTGTTCGGCAGTTTTGTCTTGCGCGGTGGCGGTACGACGCCCATCGACACGATGTACTTGAGCGCTTCGTCCACCGTCATGTCGAGTTCGATCACATCGCTGCGTGCCACCATCAGGAAGAAACCGGATGTCGGGTTCGGTGTCGTGGGTACATAGACGCTAAGGTGGTCACTCAGGTGATTGGCGACGTCGCCGCCCGGCTGCCCGGTCAGGAAGGCAATGGTCCAGCTTCCGCTGCGTGGATACTGGACCAGCAATGCCTTGCGGAAGGCCTCGCCCGAGCTGGAAAACAGCGTGTCCGACACCTGCTTTACGCCGTTGTAGATCGACTTCACGACCGGAATCCGCGACAGCAGGCCTTCCCAGTAGCGCAGCAGGCGCTGGCCGATGATGTTGTGGCCGATCACGCCACTGATCAGGATGATCAGTATCGTCAGGATGACGCCGAGCCCCGGAATCCTGAATCCGACCAGCTGTTCCGGCCGCAATGGTGCCGGTACCAGCAGCATGGTCGAATCCAGTGTCCCCAGAATCCAGGCCAGCACCCAGATCGTGATGGCCAGCGGAATCCATATCAGCAGGCCGGTGATGAAGTAACGCTTCATCAATGGCAGGCGCAGGGGCCGCCACAGGCCTTCGGCGGCGAGGCGCTGCTGTCGGACGAGGCTGCAGCCGCGGATTCACCGGATGACGCGGCGGGTGCCGCCGCGCTGGCCGCACCACCGCCGACGGGTTTGGCACTGCCCCTGAAGTCGGTGGCGTACCAGCCGCTGCCCTTGAGCTGGAAGCCGGCGGCCGACATCTGTTTGGAAAAGGTCGAGGCGCCGCACGACGGACAGGTCGTCAGCGGAGCTTCACTGATCTTCTGCATCACGTCCTTCTCAAGACCGCAGGACGAGCAGCGGTAACCGTAAATGGGCATCTGGGACTCCGGAAAACGCGAAAGTATAGACTAAGGCATTGTTGCACATGCACATTTGCGTGCGCGTGCAATGGCATGAAAATGAGGCGGCAGGGCGGTGGATTCAAGCCCTAGAAGGTGCCGAGATAGGCATGGTTGATCGTCTCGCCGAAAAACAGCGCGATGACGCCGGCAGCCGCCAGATAGGGGCCGAACGGAATCGGGATGTCGCGGCCGTGCGAGCGCAGCGCGATCATCGCGATGCCGACCACCGCACCCACCAGCGAAGACAGAAGGATCACGACGGGCAGCATCTGCCAGCCAAGAAAGGCGCCGATCGCAGCCAGCAGCTTGAAGTCGCCGTAACCCATGCCCTCCTTGCCGGTGATCAGCTTGAAGGCCCAGTAAACCGTCCACAGCACCAGGTATCCGACGATCGCACCGCTGACGGCCGATGCCAGATCCGTCATCCCTCCGACGAGATTGAGCAGCAGGCCGGCCCAGACCAGCGGCAGCGTGAGGTTGTCCGGCAGCAACTGGGTGTCGACGTCGATGAAGGTCAGCGCGACCAGCGCCCAGACGAAAACCAGTGCCCCGACCAGTAGCAGCGTCGGGCCGAACTTCCACGCACAGGCGGCGCTGAGCAGGGCGGTGAGCAATTCGACCAGCGGGTAGCGGGCGCTGATGCCGGTGCCGCAGGCGCTGCAGCGCCCCTTGAGCATCAGCCAGGACAACAGCGGAATGTTCTCCAGTGCCGTGATGCCGTGGCCGCAGGCAGGGCAGCGCGAACGCGGTTTCATCAGGCTCAGCGCTTCCGTCTCTTCCGCGACCGTTCCCTGGAGTTCGGCGCACTGCGCCGCCCAGTCGCGCTCCATCATCAGCGGCAGTCGATGGATGACCACGTTGAGGAAGCTGCCGACGGCCAGGCCGATCAGGCCGCACAGCAGCACCAGGGGCCCGGTACGGGCCAGCAGTTCAAGTTCGGTCACGATGTCCTGCTTTGTTCAGACCGACTGTGCGACCTTGAAGATCGGCAGGTACATGGCGACCACCAGGCCGCCGATGAGGGTGCCGAGTACCACCATGATGAGTGGCTCGAGCAGGCTGGACATGGCTTCCACAGAGTCGTCCACCTCCTGTTCGAAGAAGTCGGCGACCTTGGACAGCATCGAGTCGAGCTGACCGGATTCCTCGCCGATCGACGCCATCTGGATCACCATCACCGGGAATACGGCCGTGTTCTGCATGGCTACAGTGAGACTGGTACCGGTGCTGACTTCCGACTGGATCTGTTTGGTCGCTGTCTTGTAAATGTGATTGCCAGCCGCACCACCGACCGAATCCAGTGCCTCGACCAGCGGAACGCCGGCTGCAAACATGGTCGACAGCGTGCGCGCCCAGCGCGCGATCGTGGCCTTGCGGATGATTTCACCAAGTACCGGCAGCTTCAGCATCGTGCGGTCCACGGCGATCTGTAGTGGCAGCGACCGCTTGAGCATGTAGGCGAAGCCGGAAAAGGCGGCAAAAAGTGCGCCGAAGATCATGTAGGAATATGCGACGAAGGCGTCCGACACCGCGATCACGAACACGGTCGGTGCCGGGAGGTCGGCACCGAAGCTGGCAAACACCTTCTTGAATTCAGGGATCACGAAAATCATGATGACCGCAGTGATGACGATCGCGACCACCATGACGGCGATCGGATAGAACATTGCCGACTTGATCTTGCCCTTGATGGCCAGGATCTTCTCGCGGTAGGTGGCGAGCCGGTCCAGCAGGTTGTCGAGAATGCCGGCCTGTTCGCCGGCGGCGACCAGATTGCAGAACAGCTGGTCGAAGTACTGCGGGTACTTGCGGAAGGCTTGGTTCAGACTGGACCCCGATTCGACCTCCAGTCGGATGTCGCCGAGCAGCCGCGACACGGCACCGTTGGCCGCACCCTTGCCGACGATGTCGAAGGCCTGCAGCAGCGGCACGCCGGCCTTCATCATCGTTGCCAGCTGGCGGGTGAACAGCGTGATGTCCTTTTCGGTGACCTTGCCGCCACGTCCGAAGCTGCGCTTCTTCACCTTGGTGACGAGAATGCCCTGGCGGCGCAGGGTGGCCTGGATCATGGCTTCGCCGCCAGCGCGCATTTCGCCGCGCACGAGCTTGCCGCTCTTGTCCTTGCCTTCCCAGTTGTACACCTGTTCCTTGGAACCGCTGTCCTTGCGTGCGGATCGCGTTGCGGTGGCCAAATCAAGCTCCTTGCGGGGGTTTCCCGTTCATGCGCTTCCGGCAGACGACGCCGGAACCGTTTACTCGTTGGTGCAGGCCAGTACTTCGGCCAGTGAGGTGACGCCCTGCCGGACCTTCAGCAAACCTGACTGCCGAAGATCCTTGACGCCCTCGCGGCGCGCCTGGGCCGCGATGTCGATCGAGTTGCCATTGGTCATGATGATATGCGCAATTTCGTCCGAGATCGGCATCACCTGGTAGATGCCAACCCGTCCCTTGTAGCCGCTGCCCTTGCAGCGTTCGCAGCCGACTGGCCCGTAGGGCTGCCAGGAACCGTCCAGTTCCTCCTCGGTGTAGCCGGCCTCGAGCAGGGCCTCCACCGGGATTTCCATGGGCTGCTTGCAGGAGCATAAGCGGCGTGCCAGGCGCTGGGCGGTGATCAATATGACGCTGGACGCGATATTGAAGGCCGCAATGCCCATGTTGCGCATGCGGTCCAGCGTGGTCGGCGCATCGTTGGTGTGCAACGTGGACAGCACGAGGTGACCGGTCTGAGCAGCCTTGATCGAAATTTCGGCTGTTTCCAGGTCGCGGATCTCGCCCACCATGATCACGTCCGGATCCTGGCGCAGGAAGGACTTCAGCGCTGCAGCGAAGGTCAATCCCGCCTTGTCATTGACATTGACCTGATTGACGCCGGGCAGATTGATTTCAGCCGGGTCCTCGGCGGTCGAGATGTTTACACCAGGCTTGTTCAGGATGTTCAGGCAGGTATATAGCGATACGGTCTTGCCCGAACCGGTCGGTCCGGTCACCAGCACCATGCCGTAAGGCCGTTCCACCGCATACATCAGTGCCGCCCGCTGTTCCGGCTCGTAACCGAGCGCATCGATGCCCAGCATTGCCGAACTGGGGTCGAGGATACGCATGACGATCTTTTCGCCATGCAGGGTAGGCAATGTACTGACCCGGAAATCGATGGCGCGTGTCTTCGACAGCACGAATTTCATCCGGCCGTCCTGCGGGATACGTTTCTCCGAGATGTCCAGCCTGGAAATGACCTTGATGCGCGACGCGATCTTCTCGCGCAGTACCAGCGGCGGCTGGGTGATCTCACGCAACACGCCGTCGGTACGGTAACGGATGCGGTAGTACTTCTCGTAAGGCTCGAAGTGGATGTCGGACGCGCCTTCGTTGATCGCGTCGAGCAGGATCTTCTGGATGAAACGCACGACCGGCGCGTCGTCGATCTCGAGCGAACTGGTGTCGTTGCTCGCGGCCTCGTCGTCCGGCGCCATTTCGCCTTCGAAGTCGAAGTCGACCGACGAGATCGATTCGAGCGTGCTTTCGACCGACTCCGACAGCTTTTCGACCAGCGTGAACAGCTTGTCGGTCTCGACCACCACCGGATCGACGGCCAGACCCGTCTGGAAACGCACTTCGTCTATCGCCCGGAGGTTGGACGGATCGGCAATTGCTACCGCGAGCCGGTTGCCGCGCTTTTTCAGCGCCAGCACGCGGTGGGTACGCATCAACTTCTTGTCGATCGCGTCCGCCGGGAACTGCTCGGCATCGAACTGGGCAAGATCGAGCAGCGGGTAGCCGAAGGTTTCCGATGCGAAAAGCGCGGTATCCCGGGCGCTGAGCTTGCCGCTGGCCACCAGTGCCGACACGAATCCGCCACCGGACTGGTCGCCTTCGCGCGTCAGAGTGGTTGCCTCTGCTTCGGTCAGACGGCCCTGCTGCGCCAGTGCGCGTGCCAGACCCGACAGTGAGCTTTTTGCAGTGGCAGCCATGGTCAGCAGGTTCGAAGTGTCCGTCTAATGTTGATGTATCGTCTTCGATGATGACGATTCAGACTTGATAAGTAAACGGTTTCTACCGTCTAGGCTGCTGTTTGTCCGACCGGTTTGAACAGGCGGATGCTGCGTACCATGCGGTCCTCCGTGTGCAGGATTTCCATCGCCACGTTGCCGATTCGTACCGATACGCCGGATTCCGGAATGTCCTGCAGATGTTCCAGCAGCAGGCCATTCAGTGTTTTCGGCCCGTCGAGCGGCAGATTTAGGCCCAGCTTTGCATTCAGCTCCCGCAGGCTGCGCCCGCCGTCCACGATCACGCTGTCGCCGGCCCAGGCCAGCGACACCGAACTGCCGGGCTGTCCGGTGGTGAACTTGCCGACGATTTCCTCGATGATGTCTTCCAGCGCGACCAGTCCCTCCACCTCGCCATATTCGTTGACGACCAGCGCCAGCCGTTGCCGGTTCTCCTGAAAGAACTGCAGCTGGCTGTACAGCGGCGTCGCCGATGGCACGAAATAGGGCTTGGTCAGCAGCGAGCGGATTTCATCCTTGTCCAGGTCGCCGGTCGAGAGCGCGCTGACCACGCGCCGCTGCGGCAGAACACCGAGCACGCGGTCGAGGTCGCCGGCGAACACCGGTACTCGCCCGTGATGGCTGGTCGCGATCTGGTGCTGGATCACCTCCAGCGGCTGATCGAGGTCGATGGCTTCGATCTGGTTGCGCGGCGTCATCACGTCCTCGACCGTCACGTCCTCGAGTTCGAACAGGTTGATCAGGATGCGCCGGTGCGCAGCCGGGATGAAATGGCCGGATTCGGTCATCAGTGCGCGCAGTTCATCCGCCGACAGCGTCTGTCCTTCCTCGCTGCTGCCGGGGCGCAACCGGGTGATGGCGAGCAGTCCGGACACGAACAGATTGACGGTCCATACCACCGGGTAGAAAACCTTCAGCAGCGGCGACAGGATGAAGGCGACGATGGGCGCGATCGCGTTGGCGTAGCCTGCGCCGACGACCTTGGGCGTGATTTCGGAAAACACCAGAATCAGGAAGGTGACCAGCAGTGTGCCCAGGCCCAGCGTCAGTTCGCCATCCCCGAACAGGTCGATCGCGATGACGCCGGTCAGCGTGGCCGCCGCCGCATTGACCAGATTGTTGAACAGCAGGATGACGCCGAGCAACTTGTCGGTCTGTGCCAGCAGGTCGAGTGCGTGCTGAGCGCCGCGCGACCCGGCCTGCGCCGCCGCCTTCAGCCGGTAGCGGTTGCAGGCCATCATCGCGGTTTCGGCCATCGAGAAGAAACCGGACAGGACGAGCAGTACGGCCAGAATCCAGAGCTGCCCTGAGAGTGAGATCGAATCCATCGCTCAGGTGCGGCCGAGCACGACCTCGAGTACGAAACTCGTGCCGATGTAGGCCAGCAGCAGCACGAAAAATCCGCCCAGCGTCCAGCGCAGCGCCAGTCGTCCGCGCCAACCCCGGAAATGCCGGCCTGCGAGCAACGTGCCGAACACCAGCCAGGAGGCGATTGCGAACACCGTCTTGTGGTTGAAGGTGAGCGGTTTGCCGAAAACTTCCTCCGAAAAGGCGATGCCGGTGACCAGTGTGGCGCTGAGCAGCACGAAGGCGATTGTGATCAGGCGGAACAGCAGGCCTTCCATCACCAGCAGCGGCGGCATGTTGTCCAGCATGCGCATCAGACGCCCCCGGTGCAGGCTGCGCTCGACCGCCGCCATCAGCATGGCGTGCAGTGCGGCCAGCGTGAACAGGCTGTAGGCGGTCATCGCCATCACGAAGTGCAGGCGGAACAGCAGATCGTCCGCGTTGCCTATGGTGTGCCGTGCCGGCCAGATCACCGGGCTGACCGCGCACACGGCCGCGACCGGCAGTGCCAGGGTGTGCAGGCCGTCCAGTCGGGACGACAGGTTCTCCACCCAGTAGAAGATCAGCGCGAGCCAGGTCATCACGGCGAGTGCGTCGCCGGCGCCAAAGCGCATCTGACCGTCGGGAAATATCTGGTGCGACAGCACCAGCGCGTGAATCAGCAGTGCTGCCGCCAGCCCGGTCGAACGTATGCCGCCGGCGGACGTCAGTGCCGGCCGTCCGCTCGCAGCCGTGCGCGTGAACCACAGCGCCAGGATGGCATACAGGGCGGAAGGAAGCAGTTCGATTAGAATCATTGTCCCGAGTTTAACCCAAGGCGCACGCTGCTCTGACATGCTAGACAACCTCACCCAACGGCTGGCCAAGGTCGTCAAAACCCTGCGCGGACAAGCGCGGCTGACCGAAGACAACATCGCCGACATGCTGCGCGAAGTGCGCATGGCGCTGCT
>DATCUL010000252.1:0-5611 GCA_036567405.1 Methyloversatilis sp.
CGGTTACCCCAATCCTACTGCGGTGCAGCAGAAGGCAGTCCCGGCTGCTCTGGCAGGCCGCGACCTGATGGTGTCGTCGCAGACCGGCTCGGGCAAGACGGCTGCCTTCATGTGGCCGGCACTCAATCGCCTGATGCAGGAATCGCCGGTCAAGGCCCGCGGACCGCGCGTTCTGGTTCTGACCCCGACGCGCGAGCTGGCGATCCAGGTCACGGATGCCTGCCGCAAGTACGGCAAGGGTCTGCGCTATGCGAAGGCTGTCAGCGTCGTCGGCGGCACCTCGTACATCATGCAGAACAAGCTGCTGGCACAGCCGTATGAAGTGCTGGTCGCCACGCCGGGTCGCCTGATTGACCAGATGGACAGCGGCCGCATCGATTTCGGTCGTCTGGAAATGCTGGTGCTCGACGAAGCCGACCGCATGCTCGACATGGGATTCATCGAAGACATCGAAGCCATCGTCGACCGCCTGCCGCAGAATCGTCAGACGCTGTTGTTCTCGGCGACCTTCGAACCGCGCGTCTGCCGTCTGGCCGAGCGCCTGACGCGTGACGCGCAGCGCATCGAGATCGTTGCGACAGCTGCCCAGCACGACAAGATCGAACAGCGTCTGCTGTTCGCCGACGGCATGGGCCACAAGCAGCGCCTGCTCGATCACCTGCTGCGTGGTGAAGACGTCGAACAGGCCATCGTATTCACTGCAACGAAGCGCGACGCTGACCAGATCGCCGAAACGCTGGGTGAAAACGGTTTCCTGGCAGCTGCGCTGCACGGCGACATGCATCAGGGCGAACGCAACCGCACGCTGGGTCATCTGCGCCGTGGCGCGCTGCGCGTTCTGGTGGCGACTGACGTTGCTGCTCGCGGCATCGACGTCGCCGGCATCAGCCACGTGATCAACTTCGATCTGCCGAAGTCGGCGGAAGACTATGTTCACCGCATCGGCCGTACCGGCCGTGCCGGCCGCAGCGGTATCGCGGTGAGCCTGGCGTCGGGTGATGATGTGCGCCGCGTCAAGACGATCGAGCGTTTCATCCGTCACACCATTCCGGTCCACACGATCCCCGGCCTGGAGCCGCGTGTGCAGCCGCGTACCTCGGCACCGCGCAGCGCGCGTCCGGGTTCGAGCGCACGTCCGGGCGGCTGGGGCAACAAGCCGGCCGGCGCACCCCGTCGCAGCGGTCCGGGCGCACCGCGCGGTGAGGGCGGTTACCGTGGCCAGAGCGCCAGTCGTGGCGATCGCGCACGTCGTGCCGACTAAGCTTTAACGCAAACCGCATGCGGGCGAAGGGGTGCCGGGTGACCGGTGCCCCTTCGCTTTTTTCATTTATGGGCGTTGCGGGTGTAGAATCCGCGCCTTTTTCCGGGCGGAACCGGCCGCCGGAGGACGTTCTCGATGAGCTCTTCTGAAACAGCCCGCCCGCCGCTGGTCGGTGTGGTGATGGGGTCGAATTCCGACTGGGACACCTTGCGCGCCGCGACGGTCCTGCTCGATCAGTTCGGTGTCCCGTTCGAAGCCCGCGTGGTGTCGGCTCACCGTACGCCGGACCTGTTGTTTTCGTACGCCGAAACGGCGCGACAACGCGGCCTGCGCGCCATCATCGCCGGCGCTGGCGGGGCCGCGCACCTGCCGGGCATGCTGGCGGCGAAGACGGCGGTTCCCGTGCTTGGTGTGCCGGTGCAGTCGCGTGCGCTCAACGGCATGGATTCGCTGCTGTCGATCGTCCAGATGCCCAAGGGCATTCCGGTCGCCACATTCGCCATCGGCGAGGCGGGCGCGGCCAATGCGGCATTGTTTGCGATTGCGTTGCTGGCGGGGGAAGATGCGACTCTGGCGCAGGCGCTGGATGCCTTCCGCGCGAAGCAGACGCAGACCGTGCTGGACATGACGCTCGAAGGCTGAAATCTCCGCCGTGGATGGCGCCGAAGGCGGATGTCCGTGGATCACCTTCCGGTTCCGTGTCCGGCATTTCGAATTTCATACGCGTTCATTCACCGTATCGGCCCCGACGGGTGTCTGATGACGGCATGAGCCGGATCTGTCGGAGTCGCTACACATGATCCTTCCTCCCGCGACACTGGGCATGCTTGGCGGTGGTCAGCTCGGCCGCTTCTTCGTGCTTGCCGCACACGAAATGGGCTACCGCGTGGTGGTGCTCGATCCCGACCGCAACAGCCCGGCGGGGCGTGCCGCAGACGAGCACCTTTGCGCCGCGTTCGACGACGTCGAGGCGCTTGAGCGACTGGCGCAGACCTGCGCCGCAGTCACGACCGAATTCGAGAACGTTCCGGCCGATACGCTGGATCATCTGGCCAAATTCATCCCGACCAGGCCGAATGCCGAGTGTGTGGCGGTCGCCCAGAACCGAATCGCGGAAAAAACCTTCCTGTCCGACAGAGGATTTGCGGTCGGGCCGTTCGCCACCATCACTTCCGTGGCCGACCTCGAGGCTGTGGATCCTGCGCTGTTTCCGGCCGTGCTGAAGGTTGCGCGCTTCGGTTACGACGGCAAGGGGCAGGCGCGCGTTGCGAACGTCGCCGAAGCCAAGGCGGCCTTCGAAAGCTTCAAGCGCGAGGCTTGCGTGCTGGAAAAGATGCTGGCGCTGGACATGGAGGTTTCGTGCGTACTGGCGCGTGATTCTGCAGGCCGGGTCGCCCCTTTCCCGGTGGCCGAAAACAGTCATGCCGGAGGCATTCTTGATGTCAGCATCGCCCCCGCCCGCATCGATGGCGCGCTGGCGGCAGAGGCGACCGAAATGGCGATCGGCATCGCTGCCGAGCTGGGCTATGTCGGCATTCTGGGTGTCGAGCTGTTTCTTTCCGGCGGCCGATTGCTGGTCAACGAGATTGCTCCACGGCCGCACAACAGCGGCCACTATACGATCGACGCCTGCGTCACCAGCCAGTTCGAGCAGCAGGTGCGCATCCTGTGCGGACTGCCGCTCGGCGACGCGCGTCAGCATTCGCGCGCGGTCATGGTCAATCTGCTGGGTGACCTCTGGTACCGGAAGGACGCCAGTCACTCGCACGAACCCGAGTGGTCGCGGCTGCTGTGCGTTCCCGGGCTCAAGCTGCACCTTTACCGCAAGCACCACGCCCGGCCGGGCCGCAAGATGGGGCATTTCACGGTGCTGGGCGGGCAGGGCGAGCCGGTGATCGATCTGGCGATGAATGCACGCACTGCCATCGGCATCGTCGATTGAACGCAATGATGCCGGCGGCCGACGAGATCGCTGATGCCGCGCGACGCCTGCGCGCCGGTGAGCTGGTCGCGTTTCCGACCGAAACTGTCTACGGGCTTGGCGCCGATGCGCACAATCCGGCTGCCGTGCGTCGCATCTTCGAAGCGAAGGGACGCCCGGCCAACCATCCGCTGATAGTCCATCTGCCGGATGCCGAACGGATGACCGATTGGGCGCGCGACATTCCGCGCGATGCCATTGCGCTGGCGCATGCATTCTGGCCCGGGCCGCTGACGCTGATATTGAAACGCGACGAAGACGTGCCGCCAGAGGTGACGGGTGGTCAGGACACCATAGGCCTGCGTGTGCCGGCGCATCCGGTCGCGCTGCAACTGCTGAAGGTGTTCGGCGGCGGCGTTGCGGCGCCATCGGCGAACCGGTTCGGCCGCGTCAGCCCGACAATGGCGGCGCACGTCCGGGATGAGTTCGGCGACACGGTAGGTGTGCTCGACGGCGGCGCCTGCGATGTGGGCATCGAGTCGACCATACTCGACCTGTCTGGCGACACGCCGCGCATCCTGCGGCCCGGCGCCATTTCCGCAGAACAGATCGCAGCCGTCATCGGTCGCATGCCGGGCACGCCGGGTTCATTGCAGGCTGGAAGCGGTGTTCCACGCGTGTCCGGTTCACTGGCTGCCCATTACGCGCCGCGCACGGCCATGAAGAAGGTTCCCGCAGGCCGTCTGCGCGACTTTCTGAACGCCTTCCGGCACAGCGGACGCTGCTGCGCGGTGATCGCGCACAGCCAGCCGCCTCTGGCCGACTGTCCTCATTCGTGGATCATGCTGCCAGCCGATCCGGCCGGCTATGCGCGCGGCCTGTATGCAGCGATGCGGGAGGCCGACGCGAGCGGTGCCGCGATGATCGTCATCGAGGCGACGCCGGACGATGGTGCGTGGTCGGCAGTCAATGACCGGCTGGGCAGGGCGCTCGCCGGCGCCGGCATCACGCCGCAGTAAATCGCGTCAGTTCCCAGATGATCCAGTCCTCGCGCAGTGTCGGGGCGTCGGGACGCATCTTCTGCAGATACTGACCTCGCCATTCCCGTTTCACCCAGCGCTTCACTTCAGGTGCAAACCACAGGGTTTCCGTCCGTTCCGACAAGGTACGGAAGAAGTCGGGATGCTCGAAACGGATGATCCGGCGCACAGGCAGTGCGTCGAACGATCCGGCCGGCACGTTGACGCGTTCGATGCCGAGCGCCTCGATCTGGACGTGCCAGCGCAGCGCGCGGTCCTTCTCGTCGTGCTTCACCATGGATTGCCAGGTTTCGGTCGCGCCGGGCTCGAGTACGGCCGGCAGCAGCGGCAGCGGCGGGTCGTAGCGGTTCTCGAAGTCGTAGACTGCATCCTGCTTCACCACCCAGGCGGTGGCATAGTCTTCGAGCTGTCCGCTGCGCAGTCCGCTCAATGGCCGGCCCTTGACCTCGATGCGCAGTACCGGCGGGTCGCCCTTTTCGGCGATATGGCGTATCTGCGCGACACGCTCGCGGTTGTAGCCGTTCAGTTCGTCATACTCCCAGGCGTCACCCGCGCTGATCGCGGCAGCCATGCGCTGATCTCCTGCGCCGAACCGGCCGGGTGTCGCGCACGCCGAGAGCAGGAGAGGGATTGGCGTTGTCGCAACGGCGAGCACGGTGCTCTTGCGCAGGAAGGCGCGCCGGTCGTCCTGATGTGTATTGCCTGAAGCCATGAGAGCGTCGCGGGTGTCGGAGTGATGTGCCTGCGACCATGATCAGGCTGCGCGTGTTCCTTCACAAGTGATCATCCGCGCTCTATAATCCGCGCTCGTCGGGGGGGTAGCTCAGCTGGGAGAGCGTCGCGTTCGCAATGCGAAGGTCGGGAGTTCGATCCTCCTCCTCTCCACCACGAATACAGAAGCCTCCGGTTCCATCAGTTTTGGGACCGGAGGCTTTTTGCATGGCCTGATAAAAAGGCGTCGTCCGCATTCCCGATGTGCACTGACGGCATAGCTGTGACCCATGGCGCGGCTGGTATTCCGCGCGGTAGATGCTTGCGAATCACGAATCTATCTTGCTGATTCGTATTGTCAATTCCTTCATTGACGACGCGCCCGGGAGGCGCTGATACTGCGCTCTCCTGCTTTTCCGGCGACTGCTCCGCCTTCCTCGTGACTCCTCTGGTCGTCCAACATTCTGCAACCCCGACTTGCCGCGATAGAAACAGTTGCGCCGGGGGGCCGGGTGCGTCCGCGGTCACCGCGACATGATGCATACGCTCACGTCACCATCCTCCGGCGAGACCGGGGAATACACCGGTCCGGAGGGGATCGCGCAGCGAATCCTGTGCGAGCAGGTCGATTCCATGATGCGCACCAGCTGGAGCGGTGCCATCAGTGCGCTGCTGGTC
>DATCUL010000253.1:0-1613 GCA_036567405.1 Methyloversatilis sp.
CGCTGCCGGCGACATGGCCGACGCCGCGCTGTCGCGCCTGTTCGCCGGCCACCTGCCGCAGACCGGAAGCGCGTCTGAGGAAGCTGCACCGGCCAGGCGCGGCCATTTTGTCGATGGCGCCTGTACGCGTGACGGCCAGACGCGTGACTACCGGCTCTACGTGCCGCACGGGCACGAGGGGCGGGCGTTGCCGCTGGTGGTGATGCTGCATGGCTGCACCCAGAATCCGGACGATTTCGCGGCCGGCACCGGCATGAACGAACTGGCCGACGAACAGGGCTTCTTCGTGCTCTACCCGGCGCAGTCGGCCGAGGCGAATGCACATGGCTGCTGGAACTGGTTCGAACAGACCCACCAGCGGCGCGACACCGGCGAGCCGGCGCTGCTGGCCGCGATGACGCAGGCGGTGATCGCGGCGCACGGCATCGACGCGCGCCGGGTCTACATCGCCGGCATGTCGGCCGGCGGCGCGATGGCCGACGTCGTCGCAGCCGCCTACCCCGACATCTTCGCCGCGGTCGGCGTGCATTCGGGCGTGCCCTGCGGGTCCGCGGCCAGCGTCGCCGAGGCGTTCGCGGTCATGGGCAGCGGCGAGCCGGAAGCGCCGGTCGCACCGGCGGAGGTGGTTTCAGCAGGACGGAAGCCGGTGCCCATCATCGTGTTCCACGGCGATCAGGACCGCACGGTGCATCCGCGCAACGGCGAACGGGTGATCGCCGCCACGCTCGAACGTGCGTCGGCGACGAAGGGCGGGCACCGCGCAGCCGCGCGCACCCATGTCGAGCGCGGCGTGTCGGCGCAGGGGCGTGAATACACGCGCACCGTGCACGAGGATCACGACGGCAGCCCGCTGGCCGAACACTGGCTGGTGCATGGTTCCGGCCACGCCTGGTCGGGCGGCCGGCCGGAAGGCTCCTACACCGATGTCCAGGGGCCGGATGCCACGCGCGAAATGCTGAGGTTCTTCTTCGCGCAGTCGCGTGACGCGGGCGGCTGACGCCAGTGGCGTCCGGACCCGGAACTCAGGCGCCGATGCGCTGGAGCATCAGGCTGGACGCCTTGAAGAAGGCCTGTGCCTCGACGCCCGGTGCGAGGCCGAGTTCGTCTGCGGCGCCGCCCGTGACGGTGGCGGTCAGCGTTCGCCCGCCCGACAGTTCGACCGTCACCTCGGCATTCACCGGTCCGCGGTGCACCGCCAGTACGCGCCCGGAAAACCGGTTGCGCGTGGCGGGTGTCAGTCTGCTGCCGGTGGCCAGATAGACCGCCGCAGCCGAGACCAGTGCCGCAAGCTGCAGCCCGGGACGCAGGTCCAGGCGCTCCGATGCGTCGGCGGTCAGTACCGCGCACAGCGAAAAACCTTCATCGACCCGGATGATGACCTCGACCTCGACATCGTCCGGATCGACGGTCAGGGACTCGACCCGGCCGACGAACTGGTTGCGGGCGCTGGTGCGGACCGACAGGCGGGCCAGCAGCGCCTGCAGTTCATCCGCCTGCGCATCGTCGACGCCTTCGATCGCCTTCGCCAGCGTGTCGGCAGCGCTGTCGTACTGCTGCTTGAGCGAGCGGTACAGCGCGATGATCTTCACGCCGTACGCAGTCAGGCTGGCGCC
>DATCUL010000254.1:0-3182 GCA_036567405.1 Methyloversatilis sp.
CAAGCCTTCGTGCGCTGCCTGACGCCACTGTTGCGGGATCCAGCCTTGGGACCACGCGTCGTGCCCATCCTGGTTGATGAGGCTCGCACCTTCGGTATGGAGGGGCTGTTCCGCCAGATCGGTATCTACGCGCCGGAAGGCCAGAAGTACACCCCGGTCGATCGTGATCAGGTCATGTACTACCGCGAAGACAAGGCCGGCCAGATCCTGCAGGAAGGCATCAACGAAGCCGGCGGCATGAGCGACTGGATCGCCGCCGCCACCAGCTATTCGGTGCACGGGGTGGCGACCATCCCGATCTATCTCTTCTATTCGATGTTCGGCTTCCAGCGCATCGGCGACCTGATCTGGGCCGCCGGCGACCAGCGCTCGCGCGGCTTCCTGATCGGCGGCACGGCCGGGCGCACGACGCTCAACGGCGAAGGTCTGCAGCACGAGGACGGCCACTCGCACCTGTGGTCCGGTGCGGTGCCCAACTGCATCAGTTACGACCCGACCTTCTCGTACGAGGTGGCGGTGATCGTGCAGGACGGTCTGCGCCGCATGATGGCCGAGCAGGAGGACGTGTTCTATTACCTGACGGTGATGAACGAGAACTACGAGCACCCGGCGCTGCCGGAGGGCGCCGAAGCGGACATCCTGAAGGGCATGTATGCCTTCCGCCGGGGCGCGGCGTCGAACGGCCCGCGCGTCCAGCTGCTGGGCAGCGGCACCATCTTCCGCGAGGTGATCGCCGCCGCGGACCTGCTGCGCAATGACTGGGGGGTGGAGGCCGATCTCTGGTCCTGCCCGAGCTTCACCGAGCTGGGGCGCGACGGCGCCGACTGCGCGCGCTACAACCTGCTGCACCCGACCGAGGCGCCGCGCGTGCCGCATGTCGACAGCTGCCTGCGCGACACGCGCGGCCCGGTGATCGCGGCGACCGACTACGTGCGCCTGTTCGCCGAGCAGATCCGTGCGTATGTGCCGCGCCGCTACGTCGTGCTCGGTACCGACGGCTTCGGCCGCTCGGACACGCGCGAGGCACTGCGCGCGCATTTCGAGGTGGACCGGCGATGGGTTGCGGTGGCGGCGCTGAAGGCGCTGGCCGACGACGGTGCGATGGACAAGGCAAAGGTGGCGGAGGCCATCGCGCGCTACGGCCTGGACGTGTCCAAGCCAAACCCGCTGTACGCCTGACACCCCAATGCGCCGTCCCGCCTGTCACCGCATTGCGCGGACATTCCCGATGAGCGCCGATGACGGCGAACCGGCACGCGGCATGCGGCCGCACCGGTCTCCGTCCGCATCGTCGGCGCCAGACAGGCCCGCCGGCATCGCACCCTGGCCGCTGAAGCGGTCGCCCCCGAACATGCGAGGCTGCAATGAGCACGATCAATATTGAAGTACCGGACATCGGCGACTTCGCCGACGTCCCTGTCATCGAAGTCCTGGTCAAGGCCGGCGACCGCGTCGAAGCCGACGCGCCGCTGGTCACGCTGGAATCCGACAAGGCGACCATGGAAATTCCGGCGCCATGCGCCGGCGTCATCGGCCAAATCGCCGTCAAGGTAGGCGACCGCGTGTCGCAGGGCACGGTGATCGGCACGATGGACAGTGCCACGGCCGCAGCACCGGCCGCCGCCGTCGCCAGTGCCGAAACGAGCACGCCGGTTGCGCCGGCACCAGCCGCCACTGCGGTCGAATGCACCGCGCCGCCGCCTCCTTCGGCACCGGCTCCGGTCCGGGCCGCGGCGAGCGGGACGACCGGCGGCAGCAAGCCGCACGCCAGTCCGTCGATACGCGCCTTCGCGCGCGAACTCGGCGTTGACCTGACCCGCGTGCCGGCGAGCGGACCGAAGAACCGCATCACGCGCGAGGACATCCACGCCTTCGTCAAGGGCGTCATGCAGGCGCCGGCCACTACCGTACAGGCCGGTTCGGGCAGCGGCAGCGGACTCGACCTGCTGCCCTGGCCCAAGGTCGATTTCACGAAGTTCGGCGCCATCGAGCGCCAGCCGCTGTCACGCATCCGCAAGCTGTCGGCGGCAAACCTGTCGCGCAACTGGGTGATGATCCCGGCGGTCACCTACCACGAGGAGGCCGACGTCACCGATCTGGAGGCCTTCCGCCAGCAGATCAACGCCGAACAGGCCAAGGCCGGCGTCAAGCTTACGATGCTGGCCTTCATCATCAAGGCGGTTTGCTCGGCGCTGAAGAAATTCCCGGAGTTCAACAGCTCGATCGACCTGCAGAGCGACGAACCGGCACTGATTCTGAAGCAGTACTGCCACATCGGCTTCGCCGCCGACACGCCGGGCGGACTGGTGGTGCCGGTGATCCGCGACGCCGACCGCAAGGGCGTCGCGCAGCTGGCGGCCGAATGCGGCGAACTCGCCGCCAAAGCGCGTGACGGCAAGCTGGGCGCGGCGGAAATGCAGGGCGCGTGCTTCACGATCTCGAGCGTCGGCGGGCTGGGCGGCACCGGTTTCGCGCCCATCATCAACGCGCCGGAAGTGGCCATCCTCGGCGTCAGCCGGACCACGATGAAACCGGTCTGGGACGGCAGCGCGTTCCAGCCACGGCTGATCCTGCCGCTGTCGCTGACCGCAGACCACCGCGTCGTCGACGGCGCAGCCGCCACACGCTTCAACGCCCATGTCGCCGCATTGCTGGCCGACATGCGTCGCGTGCTGATGTGAGGAGACGATGATGAGCGAACTTCTCACTGTAAAGATTCCCGACATCGGCGATTTCAAGGACGTGCCGATCATCGAGATCATGGTCAAACCGGGCGACATGGTCGAGGCCGACGCACCGCTGATGTCGCTCGAATCCGACAAGGCCACGATGGACATTCCGGCGCCGTCGGCGGGCCGCATCGTCGAACTGAAGGTGAAGGTCGGCGAGCGGGTATCGGAGGGCGCTGCAGTGCTGACGATGGAGCCCGCCAGTGCGGCACCCGCCGTGGCCGCACCGCCTGCGCACGTCGCACCCGTCACGCAGGCGCCAGTCGCCACAGCACAGCCTGCGACCGGCAGCGCACCGTCGAAGGTGGATGACAGCTGCGCGGTACTGGTGATCGGTGGCGGCCCCGGCGGCTATTCGGCCGCTTTCCGGGCCGCCGACCTCGGGCTGGACGTGATCATCGTCGAGCGCTACACGACGCTGGGCGGCGTCTGCCTGAACGTCGGCTGCATCCC
>DATCUL010000255.1:0-2852 GCA_036567405.1 Methyloversatilis sp.
GGTGCGTGCCGGCCGCGTCGGGTGCGCCGACCAGGCTGCCACTGCCGCCGACACCGCGGAAATCGCGGAACTTCACGACCCGGTGAGGATTGTGGCAGTCGGTGCATTCGGCATGGCGGTTGCTCAGGTCGGCGACGCCCAGCCTGGCCCGGCTTTCCATGAAGTCCTTGCCGCAATTGCTGGTGGCCAGGCTGCAGTTGATGAAGATGCCGTCGTTGAAATTCGAGCTGATGTCGTGCCTTTCGGTGCCGGCTGGCTGGTCGACCGAGCGGATCGGCATGTGGCGGGCCAGATTCGTGAAGTCATCCTTGATATTGGGTACCGAAGTGGTCGGCGTGATGACGCTCTGGGCGGCATTGGCGTGGCACTGGTAGCAGGTTTCCTCGATCGCCGGATTGCCGCCGGACTTGGGTGAGGCGGCGCTGTCGGTCCCTTCCCGCAACAGGCGCCGCGATCCCGACACGGAATGCGTGTCGTGGCAGTTCAGGCAGGCGGCCTTCCAGACCGGCATGCCGGACGGAAATTCGCGCTGTGCGGCGGCGGCTGCGGTGTAGGTCTGGGTGGCCACCAGCGGGTTGGCGTGGGCGGAACCGGCCCAGCTGCCGCTGAAGCCGTTCTTGTCGTGACAGGCCAGACAGATGATGTCCCCCGAATTCACGGTGACGTCGAAGCCGCTGGCGCTGGGCGGGTTCTTTTCCTGGAAGCGGTTCAGGCGCAGGAACTTCTGGTTGCCGACCACCGCCTCGTTCTGCTCGCGGATGTGCGGATCGTGGCAGCTCGCGCACTGTATCTGCGGCTGATTCGCGACTTCGGGAATCGGCTCCAGCGGCAGCCGGGGCCGGACGCCCGGTGACCGGGCGCCGACCACGACGCCGTCGGGCGTGCGCAGCTCGCCGTCACGGCTGGCCAGTGCGGCGTCGAAGGTGACCGATATCGGATGATCGTTGGACAGGTCGGTACCGAGATTGCGGGTGAAGCCGGTCTCGGTACCCGCCCCGGCAGGCATCTTGTGCGGGGCGGCAGCGCTGTCGGTGACGCCACCGGCGTTCATCGTGATGCTGCGCGTGCCCGGCGTGGACGGGCTGCCCTGGCCGTTGAGCACGTTGACGCTGCCGATGGCCATGGTGCCGTCATGGCAGGACAGGCAGAGCTTGGAACTGCCACCGGGCTGATTGAGCGCCCCCTGTATCTGCTTGGCGTCCAGCGTGGACGAGTCGTACATCACATAGCTCTGGGTGTAGCCCTGCCCCGCCACCTTGCGGTTCCACAGCGGCGTCGCGCCGCTGGTGGCCGCGTGCGGCGTATGGCAGAAGACGCAGATCTGGGTTTCGCTCGACGCCTTGATATTGCGGTTGGGCACGACGCCACCGCCGCTCGGGCCGGCATAGGCCGAGCCGTCGGTGGCCGCCGACAGGTTGTGCCGGGTACCGCGCACATCCGATATGCGTGCCGCCGCGACCGGATCGACGCCGAAACGGAGCATCACGCCCACGATGGATACGAGCGCCAGCAGGGCCCAGAAAGGCTGACGCGCGACCGGATCAGTGCCCACTCTCGCTGCCTCCGCCCAGAAACTGGAACACCACGATGCGGCCGTTGAAGGTATCGGCCACGAACACCCTGTTGCGGGCATCGACCCACACGCCGCCCGGCAGATAGAAGCTGCCGATTTCCTTGCCGGTACCGCCTATCGGAAGCAGGAACCGGCCGCGCGCGTCGAACACCAGCAGATGATCGTGATAGGACTCGACGACGTAGATGTTGTCCTCGGAATCGACCGCAACGCCCTTGGGCCGCACGAAGTCACCGAGCCGGGTACCGCGGTGGCCGAAAGCCGCCGGATTGCCGTTGTCGTCCAGCGGAATGATCTGGATGCGCGCATTCATGGTGTCCGCCACCACCAGCCCGTTCCGGCTCAGTGCGATGTGGGTCGGGAAGTTGAATTCGCCCAGTCCCTCGCCGCGCCGGCCGATGCTGCGCACCAGGCGGCCGGTCATGTCGAACACCTTGATCTGGTGGGCCTGCGTGTCGGCCACGTAGAGCAGAGAACTGGCGGCGTCCCAGGCCACACCGGTCGGACGCTGCAGCTGGTCGCGGCCGATCACCCCGACGCCCTTGCCGCTGCGGTCCAGCATGACGACGCGCTGCAGGTCGGCATCGGCCACGAAGACACGGCCCTCCGGACCGAGCGCGATGCCCGAAGGCGCCATGAAATGGCGGAAGCCCTCGGCGTACTCCCAGACATCCATCTGCCCGGACTTCTCGTCGAACACGAAAACCGCGCCACGACTGACGTCGGTCACCAGAATGCGACCGTCTTCATCGACCACGCCGGACTGCGGCCGCTGCAGCACCACCGGGTCCTGGTTCTCGAGCCAGCCGGCAAGCACCTTCAGGACGCCAATGAAGATGTTCTGCTCCTTCTCCTCCGGCGCGACGAAATTCTGTTCGCCCACCAGTTCGCCCAGATAGACGTAGCGCGGCACCTCGCCGTCGGTCTCGGGCGGAAACAGCACACGCCGTGTCTCGGCCGCGGGCGACAGGTTCATCCGCAGCACATCCCGACCCGAACTGACGCAGCCGGCTGCAAGGACGGCAAGGAGAGCAGCAATCACGAGCTTCACGGATTCAGCCGGAAGGTGGCGATGCGCCGGCTACCGGGGTCGGCGACATACAGCAGCCTGTTCATGACTGCCATGCCCTGCGGATTGACCAGACGCAGATCGGCGAAACCGGGGTCGGCACGCAACACGCCGTCGCGATAGACGCGGAGCTGCCGCTCCATGCCGTCAGCGACAACCAGCCAGCCGTCGCCGGCCGCCAGCGCGGTGACGTTGCCCAGGTCCTCGGCG
>DATCUL010000256.1:0-2212 GCA_036567405.1 Methyloversatilis sp.
CGATCTCGCCATCGGACTGGGCAGCGGCCGCCAGCTGCTCGACAGCATCAAGCTGCTGGAAACCTATGGCGACGTGAAGGTGCTGTCCAGCCCCAAGCTTTCGGTACTGAACAACCAGACCGCGCTGCTGAAGGTGGTCAACAACATCGTTTATTTCGAGATCAAGTCGGACGTCGTCGCCAATACCAATACCCAGGCCGTGCGCAGCTTCACCGCGACACCACGTTCGGTGTCGGTCGGCCTGGTGATGGCGGTCACGCCCCAGATAAGCGCCGACGGCTACGTTCTGCTGAACGTGCGACCGACGATCTCGCGCAAGGTCGGCGACGCGCAGGATCCGACGCCCGACCTGAGCGCCCCGAATCTGGTGCCGGTCATCCAGACACGCGAACTCGAATCGGTGATGCGCGTGGCCAGCGGCGAGACCGCGGTGCTCGGCGGCTTGATGCAGGACGAAATCAACTTCCAGCGCGACAGCGTGCCCGGCGCGACGGCGCTGCCCTTCCTTGGCGCGCTGCTGTCGGCCCGCAACGAAACGTCACGCAAGACCGAACTGGTGGTGCTCATTCGTCCGGTGGTCGTCAATGACGCCAGCCTCGAAGGCGATTACCGCGCACTCGCCGGTGCGCTGCCCGACGCCCGCTTCATGACCCCCACCTTTCCGGCGCCTGCGGTACTGCCGAAACCGGAGCCTGCGCGTTGAGCCTGCTGCTTGAAGCACTGAAGAAGGCCGAAGCAGCCAAGCGACGGGACGACGAATCCTCGGCCGATGCCCCGGCCAGACCGGACGCCCCCCCGGCCGCGCCGGCCCCCGCCCCGCGCATCACGCCGGCGCACGAGCTCGAACTGATCGACGACGAGATCGCACAGGCGGCCCGCTTCGCCGGACTGGACGTACCGGAGCCGCAGCCGGCACCGGCGCCCGCTCCGACACCGGGCGCCGAAGCGGCGCGCGTGCTGTTCGACGTCAAGCGCCCGCCATCGCGCAGCCGCTCGCCGCTGCCCTGGCTGCTCGGCGGCTCGGCACTGGTGCTGCTCGGCATTGCAGGCTGGGTGGCCTGGCAGATCGGTCTGCTCGAAAACGGTCAGGGGGTATCGCCGGTCGCGCAGCGGCACCATGTGCCGCCTGCCATCCCGCCCGTCGCGCCAACCGCGCCCGCGACGCCGGCCAACACCCTTTCGGCCGGCACGGGTGCCGCCGTCCCGGGCACTGGCGGCTCACCGTCCGCACCGGCCGTGGCCGCCCCGGTGACACCACCTTCGCCGCCTGCCGAATCGTCGCGCTTCCTGTCGGGTCAGGCCGTACCGGTCGCAGCGGCTGCCGCAGCACCGGCACCGGCCGCCCCCGCTACGCCGCCGATTCGCATCACGCGCAACGCGCCCGCCGTTCCCCAGGATGTCGCCGACGGCTTTGCGGCATTCAACGCCGGCGACATGGACCATGCGCGCGTGGCCTACGAGCGCGCGTTGCGGGCCGACCCGCGCAACCCGGACGCGCTGTACGGTCTGGCCGCGCTGGCACAGGCGCGTGGCGACGACGCACAGGCGACGCAGCTGATGCGGCGCATCGCCGAGGTCGATCCCGGCAACGCCGCAGCCCTGGTCACGCTGAACGAAAATTCAGATCCCGCCGTGCAGGAAGCGCGTCTGCTGAACATCGCCGCAGCCCAGCCCAGATCGGCACCGGTGGCGCTGGCACTGGGCAATCTGTATGCATCCCAGGCACGCTGGCGCGAGGCGCAGCAGGCGTATTTCAACGCCTGGACGCTGGCGCCTGACCAGCCGGACCACGCCTACAACCTGGCGGTCAGCCTCGACCAGCTAAGGCAGCCAAGGCTGGCACTGCAGTACTACCGCGAGGCGCTGTCGCTGCGCGGCCATCATGCCGCCGCATTCGACGCACAGGCGGTGACCGCGCGCATCGAGGCGCTGCAGGTGCCGGACGCGCACTGATCACGATGAGCCACCCGGACAATCCGCTGCGCCAGCCACTCGGCCAGCTGCTGCTGGCGCAGGGACTGGTGTCCGAAGACCAGCTGCGCATCGCATTGCAGGAACAGCAGCGCCAGAACATCCCGATGGGCCGCCTGCTGGTGCAGCTCGGCTTCGTCACCGAAGCGACACTGCGCGACGCGCTCGGCGTGACACTGGGCAAGCGCACGGTCGACCTGTCGCACGCGCTGATCGATGCCGACGCGCTTCGGCTGGTGCC
>DATCUL010000257.1:0-3080 GCA_036567405.1 Methyloversatilis sp.
ATCGGCGTAGGCGCCGTCGAGCCGGATGAACACGCGCGGCCCCTCGGTGCCGATGGAGCCGGCCGGCGTGACCGCGTTCTGCTTCGCCAGCGCGTCGAAGATGTCGCGCGCGTCGATGCCCAGCGTGGTCAGCCTGTCGTAAGACAGTTCGACGAACACCCGCTCGGGCCGCTCGCCGATGATGTTGACCTTGTTCACGCCCGGCACCGTCATCAGGCGGTCACGCAGCACTTCGGCCTCGCGCACCAGCCGGCGCTGCGGCAGGCCGTGCGCCTTGAGCGCGTACAGCGCGAAATTCACGTCGGCGTATTCGTCGTTGATGTAGGGGCCGTACACGCCCTGCGGCAGCTTGCGTGCCTCGTCGCCCATCTTCTTGCGCGCCTGGTAGAACTGTTCGGCGACTTCGGACGGCGGCATCGAATCCTTCAGCGTCAACGTGGTGAACATCAGGCCCTGGCGGGTGAAGGTTTCCGCCTTCTCGTACCAGCGCAGCTCCTGCAGCCGCTTTTCCAGCGGCTCGGCCACGAGGTCCTGCATCTCTTGCGCGGTGGCGCCGGGCCAGGCCGCGGTCAGCGTCATCACCTTGATGCTGAACGACGGATCTTCGGCGCGGCCGAGCTTGAAGAAGGAGAAGATGCCGGCGACCGCGACCGCGAAGATCAGGAAGAGCGTGACGGCGCGCTCGCGCACCGCCAGTGCCGACAGGTTGAAGCCGTTCATGGCCGCCCGCCCGGCAGGTCGGTGACGCGCACAGCACGCCCTTCCTGCAGCAGATGCGCACCCATCGCGACGATGCGTTCGCCCACCTTGAGCCCGGCACTGATCGACGCGGTCTCGTCGCCCAGCCGGGCCACCTCGACCGGCCGGAAATGCACCGCGCTGCCCTGCTCGTCGAGCACCCAGACGCCGGTGCCATGACCGGCGTCATAAAGGGCGGCAATCGGCACGGAAACGCGGGCCTCGCCGGCCGCGTCGTTCAGGTGCAGCGTGACGGTGGCGCCCAGCGGCGCACGCGCTGCATCGCCTTCGAGCACATAGCGCGCTTCATAGGTGCGGCTGCGCGCATCGGCCGCGTCGGACAGCTGGCGCAGCCGGGCCGGGAACGCGACACCGGGATGGCTGTGCAACGCTGCCTGCGCACGCGAGCCGATGCCCGGACGCACCGACTCGGGCAGATTGACCAGCGCCTCACGCTGGCCCGCACGGGCCAGTCGCACCACCGGTTCGCCCGCCCGCACGACCTGCCCGGGCTCAGCCAGCGTATCGACCACCACGCCATCGACGTCGGCGGTCAGCACCGCGTAATCGGCGGCGTTGCTCGCCACCTTCTGCTGCGCCACGGCGCTGTCAAGCAGCGCCTGCGCGCTGTCGGCACCGGCCTTCGCCTGATCGTAGGCCTGCGCGGAAATCGCGCCCTGCTCCACCAGGCCGCGCAGCCGTGCCTCGTCGGCGCGCGTCTGTTCGGCGCGCGCGCGCAGGGCGCTGACGGTGAATGCCTGCGCGTCCAGCGCCAGACCGAGATCGGAGCGATCCAGCCGCATCAGCGGCTGACCGCGCTTCACGGTCTGGCCGACATCGACCAGTCTTTCGGTCACCTTGCCGGCGACCCGGAAACCCAGCTCGCTCTGCACGCGCGCACTCACCACGCCGGTGTAGGCCTGCGCTGGCGCGCGATCGGGCTGCACCCGCGTCACGCTGACGCGCGGCGTTTCGGTACGCGGATCGGGATGGGACGGTTCGGAGCAGGCGGCAAGAAGCGCGACCAGACCGGCAGCGGCCAACAGGGAAAGCGGAGGGGTGCGGAGCTTCATGATCAGGGTCTGTTGACATTAAATTGCGGGCCGCGCGCGAATCCTGTTGCGTTCAGATCAAGGCGGGCCGACGCCGACTGACTGGCCGTCAGGCCAGAAGGCCCAACGCCGAGCTGGGCGCAACAGGACTCGCGCCCTGCAAACGAGGCCTGCGATTTAACGTCAACAGACCCTGAACTCGCGTGAGCGGAGCGCCTAGTTTCGTTACAAGTTACGAATAAGTCAATAAGTAACCTGTAATTGACATCACGGTGCCAGACTGCGGAGCACCAGGCTGGATACCGCCACCGCATTGTCGGCGACGAGTTCGCGCGGCGTCTGTTCGAGCAGCACCGGATGCGAGAACGGCGTCAGGGTCACGAAGATTGCGCGGCACACCTCGTCGAGCGGCGTCTTGCGTTCGAATTCGCCGCGTTCCCGCCCGTCGACCACGATCACCCGCAGCACTTCGGCGATGGCCGCCTTGTGCATCATGACCGAGCCCCAGCACTCCTCGACTGCGGCCACCACGATGTCGTGCAGCTTGCGCTCCTGGAAAAACAGCTCGAAACCCTCTTCATACAGCGACTTGTAGACGCGACGCAGCCGGTCGGACGCCGGAATGTCCTCGGTGGCGAGCGCCATCAGGCGGTCGTCCAGGCGCTGCAGCGTCATCATGCACACGGCTTCGCCGATGGCCTGCTTGGATTCGAAGAAGCGGTAGACATAGGCGCTGGACACGCCGATGGCGCGCGCCAGATCGGCCACCGTCGTCTTCTGGTAGCCGTAGTGGCGGAAGTGCTGGTCGGCGGCGGCGATGATCTGCTCGCGCCGCTCGTGTTCCACCGGCCCGCGCTGACCTGCGGCGTGAGCCTGTTCCTGATCGTTCGCATCACTCATGGACATAGATTACAAGTTCGAGGAACCATTGACAACAAGTAACCAATATATAAACTCGTAACTTCCTGTAGAGGCGCTTACATGTTCCCCACCCTTCGCCGTAGCCTGCCGACACTCGGCGCCGTCGTACTTTTCAGCCTGCCGCTGACGGCCTGCATGGTCGGGCCGGACTACCGCAAGCCGGACACGACGACGACCACGCAGTTCCGCGCCGCGCCAGCCGTGGCGGCACGCGATGCCGGCATCGTTCAGGCAGATCTGGCGCGGTGGTGGGCCGGATTCAAGGACCCGGTGCTCGATCGCGTGATCGCGCGCGCACTCGCGCAGAACCTCGATCTGGCCGCCGCGGCCGCGCGCGTCGAGCAGGCGCACGAACGCCTCGGCGCACGC
>DATCUL010000258.1:0-6829 GCA_036567405.1 Methyloversatilis sp.
AGGCTCCGGGCGTCGCGAGCCGGCTGACCCGGCCTCGCGGGGCTGCGCGCCCGCTGCGGGGGTGATGCAATCGAAGCGCCCGGCGCAACCCGCCGCACGAGGAAGGGTCGTACCGAACGACGAGGAAGACCCGCCGCGACACAGGAACGCCCCGCAGGGCCCTAGATGGGCGTCGCGAACTGTGGCGGGATGTCCCAGGTCCGGACCAGTTCCTCGAACTCTTCCGCTGGCAGGGGCCGGGCGAAAAGATAGCCCTGAAACGCATGACAGCCGATGTCGAGCAGGAACTGCTGCTGCGGAATCGTCTCGACCCCTTCGGCAATCACCTTCAGACCGAGCGAATTTCCGAGCGCAATGATGGAACCGGCGATGCTGGCGTCGTTCTTGTTGATCAGCAGATCGCGGACGAAGGACTGATCGATCTTGAGCTGATCGAGCGGCAGCCGCTTCAGATAGCTCAACGACGAGTAACCGGTGCCGAAATCGTCGAGTGCAACCCCGATGCCGTGTGCCTTGAGCTGTTCCAGCTTGCGCGCAACCAGCCCGATGTCCTGGATCATCACGGTCTCGGTCAGTTCGAGCTTCAGCCTGTCCGGCCTCGCACCCGCACGATTCAGCGCGGCCAGCACTTCATCGACGAAGTCGTCCGAGTTGAACTGCTTGGGACTGACATTGATCGACATGGTCAGATCCGCCATGTGCGGCACGGTCGCCCAGCGGGCCAGTTCCGCACATGCGGTGTCAAGCACCCAGTCGCCCAGCGGCTTGATCATGCCGGTCTGTTCCGCCAGCGGGATGAAGATGGCTGGCGAAACGCGACCACGCTCCGGACAGTTCCAGCGCAACAGCGCCTCGGCACCGGTCACGCCATGCTCGGTCTCTATCAGCGCCTGGAAATGCAGTTCCAGCTGCTGCCGGGTCACGGCATGCCGCAATTCGTTGGCCAGGCGCGCGCGCTCGTTGACCACCACCTGCATGCCGGAATCGAACATGGCGAAGGTGTTCTTGCCACCGGACTTCGCGCGATACATCGCGATGTCGGCACGCTTGAGCAAGTCGTCGGTGCTGATCGAACCGCTGTCGAACAGCGTGATGCCAATGCTGGCGGAGACTGGATATTCCGGTTCGGTCAGCATGTAGCCGGCGGACAGCGCATCCATGATCTTGCGCGACACCGTTTCCACGTTCACGACGGCTTCCTCGCGATTGGTGCCGAGATTCTTCAGCAGCAGCACGAATTCGTCGCCCCCGAAGCGCGCCACCGTGTCCTCTTCCCGCATGCAGGCGCGCAGCCGGCTCGCCACTTCGACCAGCAGCAGATCGCCGACCTTGTGACCGAACGAATCATTCACCTGCTTGAAGTCGTCCAGATCGATGAACAGCAGTGCGCAGAACACCGGATTGCGTCCACAGGCCGCCAGCACCTGACGCAGGCGGTCATCGAGCAGCCGACGGTTCGGCAGCCCGGTCAGCGCATCGTAGTAGGCGAGGCGCTCGATCATCGAACTCGATTTCTTCTGGCCGGAAATGTCGCGCTCGATGAACACCCAGTGCGTGCACCGGCCCTTCTTGTCCTTGACCGGCACGACATCGAGGTCGACCCAGAACTCGTCGCCGTCGCGTCGCTGATTGATCAGTTCGAGCCGGATCGACTGGTTGTTCACCATCGCCTCGGCGATCCGGGCAAGCTCGCTGCGCGAGGTCTTGGAGCTTTGCAGGAAGAAGGGCGTGCGGCCAATCGCCTCTTCGCTGCGATAGCCGGTCTGGCGGACGAAAGCGTCATTCACATAGACGATGGTGGGCCCGCCCTCATCCTTCCATTCGGCTTCGGTGATGATGATCGAATCGTTGATCTGCGCCACGGATGCTTCGAGCAGGCGCAGTTGTTCCTGCGACTCGTAGGTATCGGTGATGTCCTGGAAGGTTCCGATCAGGCGCACCGGCAGCCCCTGTGCATCCTTCTCCCAGCGACCGCGCGCCGTCACCCAGCGGTGTTCGCCGTCAGCCGGCCGCACCACCTTGCAGGTTTCGTCGAAACCATCGGCGGAAAAGGCGGAATTCACGATCGCGCGCTGCAGCGGCTCGCTGTAGGCCGGGTCTATCAGCGTCATCCAGTTGTCGAAGTCACGGACGAAGTCCGCGTCGACGCCGAAGATGTCATCCAGCGATTCGGAATTGATCCACTCACCGGTGCGAGTATCGGAAATGTAGTGGCCGATGCGCGCGATCTTCTGCGCCTCCTTCAGCACCCGGTCCTTCATTTCCAGCGCGCCTTCGGTCGCGCACCGTTCACTGAGTGCTTCAGCCAGCTGCTGTACCTCAATGTTGTCGAACGGCTTCTTCAGGATCAGGAAGCGGTCGCTGTGCGGCAGCGCGGCCCGGATTTCGTCCCACGAGAAGTCGGAGAACGCCGTGCAGAGCACGATCTGCAGCGTCGGACTCGCCTGCCAGATCTGCTTGGTCGTCTCCAGACCGTCCCAGCCGTTGGGCATGCGCATGTCCACGAACGCCAGCGCGTACGGCCGCCCCTCGAACATCGCCTGACGCACGCGATCCAGACCATCCTGACCGCGCGACACGACATCAACCTCATAGAGCGACGGCTTTTCGGTCTGGACAGACCTGCCGAACACGGCCGCAGCCGCACTGCGCAGCTGTTCCGACGGCTGCGCCTCCGGACTGAGTATCTTGCGAAAGTCGTCGTGGATCGCCGGATTGTCGTCGATGACAAGAATGCGTCTTGGCTGGGTGCTTGCAGTATTCATGGTGTCGAACATCAGGGCATCGCTGCGCGCGGCAGCGTCAGGATGAATGTAGCGCCACGATCCGGACCTTCGCTGACGGCCCTGAGCGAGCCCCCCATCTCCTGCGCCGCGAGCGCGCTCGCGTGGAGGCCGAAGCCATGGCCGGTATCCTTGGTGGTGAAGCCGTAGCCGAACAGCTTGTCCATGACTTCGGGCGTCATGCCGATGCCGTTGTCCGCAATCTTGACCTCCAGTTGCCCGTCGGCGGTCGTCCCGCAGCGGATCGACAGCACACGGTCCTGCGTATTGGATGCCGCCAAGGCTTCCTCGGCATTGACCACCATGTTCAGCACGATCTGCGCGACCTTGCTGCGGTCGCCGAGCCACGGCGGCATGTCTGCATGTTCCTCGATCACCCGCACCGCCGAACTCTCGAGCGCCGGTGCGTGGATCAGAAGCGCGTCCTGCACGAGTTCGCGCACGCTGAACGGTTCGGTAAGGCCGGAGTGCCCGCTCAGCGACTGCTGACGGCTGACGATGTCCTTGATGTGCTGGATGTTGCCCTTCAGCTGCTGCGTCTCGGCCAGCATCATTTCGTGTTCCGCCTGCCACTGCTGCGCCAGCAGGTCGAGGAAGCCGGGCAGCGCCCGCCCGCTCTCGTTTGCCGTCAGATAGGCCGCCATGTCGTGTTCGTGCTCGCGCAGCAATGCCGTCGCGCGCGGCAGATCCGCCAGCGGCGTGAGTTTCAGCCGCTCGCCGAGCAACTGCGCCGACACGCTTACGCTGTTGAGTACATTGCCCACGTTGTGCAGCACGCTGTTGGCCACTTCGGCCATGCCGGCGCGGTGCGAGATCGCCGCGACACGGACATTGGCTCTGGCCAGTTCCTGCTGGATGGATTCGCGTTCGACGATTTCGCGCGTCAGTTCGGCCGTGCGCTCGGCCACCCGCGTTTCGAGCTGTTCATGCGCCGCGCGCAACGAAGCCTGGGCGCGAACGCGCTTGGCCAGTTCGTCGCCGACCTTGCGGTCGGCCCGCAGCAGCGAGCGCATGCCGAAGAACAGCAGCAGCAGGCTGAGCCCCGCGGTGGCGGCAATCCAGATCACGCTGCTGCGCCAGTTGCGCAGGTAGAGCTGCTCGGTGATGACCGGCGTCACGATGAAAGGGTAGCGATCGAGCGCGCGCGGCGCGACCATGCGCGGCTCTGTCCGGTTGCCCTCGGTCATGCGCGGCGTATTCGAGATGACCACATCGTTTTTCATGTGGAGATCACCCACGACATGCTTGGTCACGCTGCTCAGGTTCTTCTTGCCGACCAGATCATCGACGAACGGCCAGCGGGTCATCAGCGTGAAGTCGTCACGATAGAGCGACAGCGAGGCACCCTCACCCAGATCGCTGCCGACGCGTTCGTAGAACTTCGAGAACGCCTCGACCGACACGCCGACCAGGATCAGCCCGAGCATCTCGCCCTTGCTGTTGTTGACCCTGCGCGTGATGTAGAACACCCATTTGCCGTTACCCTTGTTGCGCACCGGCACGCTGGTGAAGGTGTCGATGCTGGCATCGTCACGGTGCGCCTTGAAGTAGTCGCGATCGGACAGGTTGATCGGCGGCGGCGGAAACGATCGGGTGAAGTTCAGCACCTCGCCTTTGCTCGACACGAAGGTCGCCACGTCGATGATCGGATTCGAGTCCGTCTTGTCGACCAGCAGCCGGTGCCGGGCCTCCGCCGAAACAAAGGTCCGGTAGCTCTGCTCGTCCTCGAGACGGGCCTGCTTCACCACGTCGGACAGGCTGTTCAGCACGGTATGCGCCGAGAACATGGTCTGCGATGCCTGTTCGGCAAGGATCAGCGACAGGCTGGACATCTGGGCAGACCATTCGCGGCGGGTGCTCTCGCGCAGCGAATAGGCGGCCGTGATCGCGGCCAGCAGGATGACCAGCGCCGCGAGGAAGCCGACGGTGAGGATCATTCGCCGGCCGTGCGTCACCACACCGCCGCCGGCCGCCTGCTCGGTCATGCCCTCCGGCCATTCCGGAAACGGCAGCACTACGCCCGTCCTGGCAGGTGAATTGTCGGCAGCGGGACGGTACTCGGGGCTTGTCTGGGCAGCTTTGGAAGTCACGGCAGTTTCAACGGTGCCGGCCGCAATCGCGGCACGGGCTGGGCTCTGTATTCGGTCAAAAGCCAAGCCCGGACTGCCGACGAGGAATGTGCACAGACAACGCACTTCCTCCGCCGCGAACTACGACCGGATAGCTTTCGCTTCACTTTCTGATGAATTGCCCGAATGCGCTTCTGTGAGCATCAACGGAATCCGTCACACGGACGACCGCGCGGGCGAGGCAAAACAAGTGCATATCTTACGACTTGCTTACGAATGAAAACAGAAAGTCGGAACAGGAAATGTCAAGAATTGAAAACTTTCATCGCACCCCATCAATTAGCACACCAAATAATTACAGCCAGGTATGCCATCGTGCAAATTGCCGTTCCGGCGTCGCGATGCGCAAGGAATTTCCGCGGCGGGCGCGATGGGTCGTTACCATCGCAGGCACCGTTCAGAACGCGCTCTTCACTACCCCGCCATCCACCCGGACCGCGGCACCGGTGGTCGCCGACGCCAGCGGGCTGGCGAGGTAGGCCACCATCGCGGCAACCTCCTCCGGCGTGGCGAATCGCCTGATCAGCGAGGTTGGCCGCATCTTCTCGAAGAACACCTGTTCGAACTGCTCGAAGGTCTGGCCGCTGTCGCCGGCCAGCGCCTGCACGAAGTCCTCGACACCGCGCGAACGGGTCGGACCGGGCAGCACGCTGTTAACGGTGATGCCGGTGCCGGCGACCGATTCGGCCAGACCGCGCGCGATCGCGATCTGCGCCGCCTTGGTCATGCCGTAGTGGATCATTTCGGCCGGAATCTGCACGCCGCTTTCGCTCGAAATGAACAGGATGCGGCCCCAGTTGCGGCGCTTCATGCCGGGCAGCACGAGGCGAGCGAGACGCACGCCGCCCAGAACGTTCACCTCGAAGAAGCGCAGCCAGTCGGCGTCCGGGATGTCCTCGAAGGCCTTCGGCTCGAAGATGCCGAGATTGTTCACCAGGATGTCGATGTCGGTATGTTCGCGCGCCAGCGTCTCGGCACCGGCCGCACTGGCAAGGTCGCCGGCGAAGCCGACTGCGCCGACACCCAGTCTGGCGACCGCCGCATCGACCGCGTCCCGGGTGCGGCCATTGACGATGACGCGAGCCCCCTCGCGCAGCAGCGCCTCGGCAATCGCGTACCCGATGCCGGCAGTGCTGCCGGATACGAGGGCAAGACGGTTCTTCAGTTGCAGATCCATGACAATTCTCCTGACCGGGTCGTGCCGGCAAGGAAATGGCGGCACGGCGATGACGATGCGCGACGGTATTGCTGACCACCGTCGCTGGCCTCCGAGTCTAATTCCGCTTCGGGACATGCAGGCACGAGCATTGTTCGCGACAGCGCGTTGATCATCGGACGGCGTTGTTTGACGACCGCATCGCGACCATGGGTCGCTCCTACAGGAAGCGCGTAACGATATCGGCCGCCATCGCAACCACGCAATCACCGCTGTTCGCCGCGACCACCGGTAGCACGACGGTTTGTAGGAGCGAGCCGTGGCCGCGATCACGTACGTTGATCCGCGATAGTCACCGTTCAACCACCGGATCGCGACCATGGCTCGCTCCTGCCGAGACGACCGGTCCGACGATGCTGAACGCACGACTGTGCGGCACAGATGCGCCGGCTGCCTGTGCTAGCCTCGACGGGTCCAGCAAGCCTCGTTTTCCGCCATGCCTGTCGTCTCGTCCGCCGTGCTGTGCGCCGCCCTGCTGCTGATGATCAGCATGGGCGTGCGCCAGTCCACCGGCCTGTTCATTTCACCGATCAACACCACGACCGGACTCGGCGTCGTCAGCCTCAGCTTCGCACTGGCCATCGGCCAGTTCGTTTGGGGCGCGATCCAGCCGATCGCCGGTGCCGTGGCCGACCGCTACGGACCGGGCCGGGTACTGGCCGCCGGCATGGTCGTGCTGGCACTGGGCTGTGCGCTGACGC